>NZ_JBWFBN010000005.1:0-192708 GCF_056326165.1 Saonia sp. | reverse complement strand
TAGCCACCCCTATTGGGGGAATATGTATAACTTTATTGTATATATAAACAAGTTACCTGTAATTTTAGCAACTAGCATTGGAAATAACTAAATCCGACATAATCAAGCTTATTGAAGAAAGACAACCCGACAATTTAATGACCCATTTCTTAACAATCTTAAAATGGGACTTTAAACCGACTGGAGAAATACGGAATCGGGAAATCAGGGTTTGGAGACAAAACGGTTGGAATAGAATGTTTTATCCTATTTTTAAGTTTGAATTAAACAAAGATGCACATCTAATAAATATTTCCGACAGAATAAACCCTGTTGGACTAGTAGTTTATGTCCTTTTTTGTATTCTATTTTCAATTCCTTGGCTTAGCTGGGTTTTTGAAGATTTTGACCTTTCTAATCATTGGTTTCAAATTATTGGATGGATTATTTTTCTTGGAATTTTTCTTTTAATTGGTTTCAAAATCTATCGAATGGAAAAGAAAATTCAACTCGGACAAATCTATAAAATATTAGATATCGAAGTCGAAAACGAAAAACCAGAAAAAGAATGGAGCTGGAAAAAAATATTGATACGCTTGATTACATATCCCCTTTCACTTTTTCTTATTTTAATGTGCTTTTTTGCTGCCATTCCACAAGGAAAGTATCTTTTAGCAATAGGTATCCTATCAATTGTTGGAGTTTATTTATACTCGGATTTAAAAATAATTTTGGGAAAGAATAAAAACTACAGGTAACATTGGCTATAATTCATTGTGGTTTTGAGCTTTACCAAAAACTGTTTTGTATATTACGGCTGGATTTCGGTCGGAATGTTCCCTTCGGGAAATTCCACAACGAAATCATAGCCGAGACCGTTAGCCTTTATTGTGACCCACCTAAAATAAAGCCATATACTACCTTACAAGAATTTATGAATAAGTCCTAATTTATCCAACACCAATGATTTGGGACACCCCAACTATTATTTCTTGGTAGGTTTATCTCAGCAATTTTATAGTAATTGCCTCATTTAAAATTCTACCAATGAAAAAGCTAGATTTAAAAGACAAAACAGTATGGATAACGGGAGCCTCATCGGGCATAGGGGCATCACTGGCAATACAACTAAACCAAATGGGAGCAAAGGTCATTGCTTCTGCAAGAAGAACAGAGAGATTGAGCGAGTTAAAAAATAAGAGTCCCAATCCTCATGATTTATTGACACTCCCAATGGACATCACCAATCCTAATTCAATAGAAAAAGCGGTTTCCCAGTTGAAGCAATTGGACCGATTGGATTTGGTAATCCATAATTCCGGAATTTCACAGAAAGGATTGGTCATTGAAAACGAAATGGAAGTTGACAGAAAAATTATGGAAACAAATTATTTTGGGACCGTAGCTTTGACCAAAGCTATACTACCAATTTTTTTGGAACAAGGGCATGGTTGGTTTGGTGTAGTTTCCAGTTTCGCAGGGACAATGGGAATCCCGGGAAGATCGGCCTATTCAGCATCAAAACATGCCTTGCACGGCTTTTTTAATTCGTTAAGGGCAGAAAATATGGATTGTAAGCTAACAGTTAGTTTTATCCTTCCCGGCTTTATCAATACAGAAATTACGGCCAAAGGCTTATGTGGGGACGGAAAACCTTATGGAAAGGTAGAGACCTCCCATCAATTGGGGATATCTGCTAACCAATGTGCTAATGGCATTATCAAAGGATTGAAGAAGAAAAAAAAGCGAATTGTTGTAGGTAAAAAGTTTGAAGTGTTAATGCTAACAATCAATAGGATTTCTCCAGAATGGGGTCACTACATTATAAAAAACCATCCCATGCGAAGAATGCGAAATATTAAATCTAAAATTAACAGCACTTTTTATTTTAAGCAAAATGTAGTTGTAGAACAGCAGATACCAAACCAAAATTAAACAAGGTCTTGCACACAGGATTTAAGGGTGGGCAAATGCGATTGTTCTAAAGGTTTTGTTAAAATCAACTAGATATAAATAACCTCTTTGCTTTATGCGTAAATTGTGGTTAAAACCAGTTGATAATTAACTAAATAACCAAAAACCACTACAATGAAAAAACTAATTCAAACTCTGAGTTTAGCACTCGCATTTACATGTATTTTACAGGCACAAATAGGGCAATTTGAAACTGCCCAAGATATTGGAGGCCCAAAAATGGCAGGGTCTTCTTCCTATGACGAAGCAACCCAAAGTTACACCCTAAAAGGGGGTGGAGATAATATTTGGTTCAACCACGATAAGTTTCACTTTCTATTTAAAGAAATGACAGGGGATTTTATTTTGACTGCCAATTTTGAACTTATTGGTAATGAGGATGGCAACGGTCACCGTAAAACTGGCTGGATGATTCGTGAATCTACAGATGCCGATGCTGTGAGCATGAATTCTTGTATCCACGGAGATGGTTTGGTAGTACTGCAATGGCGTTTAATGCGCGGTGCATATATGAGAGACCCACAAGAAGAAATTTTCTTCCCTAAATGGTATTTTGGAGAAACAGTAATACAATTAGAGCGAATAGGCAAAACCATTACCATGCGTATTGCCAACCCAGGGGAGCCATTAGAAGATATGGGCTCGGTTACCTTGCCAGAAATGAGTGATGAGGTTTTAATTGGCCCGTATTCCTTGGCACACGACCCTGAGGAAAAAGATTTGCAAGAAGTACGTGTATGGAATGTAAATATTGTAAAACCAGTTGCTCCAAACTGGCATCCTAATCCTTTGGTAGAAACAATTTCCCATGATGGTGTAAAAATGGGCAGCCAAATAGAAACGGTTGATGTTGCCACCGGAAAAAGAAAAGTAATTTACAAGTCTGAAGGTTCCTTAAAATCACCAACATTTTCTGGGGATAATATCTTGTTTAAACAAAGGGATGCGTTTATGCAGGTAGGTTTAAATGGTGGTGAAGCAAAAGCGACTACCGCAACCATTAAAAAACCAAAAGCAGGCAAGTATGTGTATTATAGTGATGATACAACCAACACCAACCAAATATGGCGTAAAAACAAAAACGGAACAGGAGCAACGCAAATGACCTATGATTTAGGCCATGCACGTTTTCCACATTTATCTCCCAATGGCAAGCAGGTAGCCTACCTTTCTTTTCCTAATGACTCTAGTCCAAAAGAAGCAGCTGCATACCAACCGGTTACTTTAAAAGTAATGCCAACAAATGGTGGTGCACCAAAAATTGTAGCCTATTTCTATGGAGGTAAAGGCAGTTTTGAGAATTATGGATGGAGCGCAGATGGTAAGTCTTTGGTGTTTGTAAGTAATGCGGAGTAGTTTAAAGCATATTTACCGAATACTATTCGGTTAATATGCTTATAAAGTAATGATATATAATTGTTGGCCACAATATAAATGAACTTAGAGCAAGAAATAATAAATCTAAAACCAAGAGAGGAATCGGGTAGCAAAACAGCCCGAAAATATACCTTTCAAAAAGACCTGTCTCTTTATTTATTATTGACAATTCACGAGAAAAGTGATGATTATGTTTTTCTTTTTGATTTTCACGATGATTTAGTTGTTTTGGATTCGGAAACCAATCCAAATAAAATCGATTTCTATCAAATTAAATCAAAAGATTCTGGAAATTGGACTGTCAAAGCTTTAACCAAAAAAGAAAAAGACAAACTATCAATAACTGGAAAACTATACTTAAATAAAATAAACTTTACTAAAAATACAAATTCTTTAAATTTTATTTCAAATGCTAGTTTCAGTTTTAAACAGTTGACAAATGGAGAAGAATCCTTAAAAAGGTCTAAAATAAAAGCAAAAGAACTAGAAAAATCAATTTTCAAAGAATTTGAGGACTCGATAAAAAGCGAACATAAGATAACTACCAATACGCTGTTTGGAGAATTAACAAGTTTTCACGTAACTAAGCTGAGCAACAAAGATAGTTCAACACATTGTCTGGGAGAATTAAGTAAATTGATTAACAAAATTAATCCAGAGAATAGTATTAATCCTGAATTAGCTTACAAACAAGTATTCAACGAAGTTTCTCGTCAAACAGAAAACACCTTCGGAGATAAAAGTATTTCCAATCTAGATGAGCTAATAGACATAAAAGGGATATCAAAACGTCAATTTGTTGAGTTTCTCGAAAAAGCTGGACTTTACAAAAGTGTAGAACAAGAATGGGATGAAATTAAGGCTTCTTTGGAATCTTGTGGTATTGGACATATTGAATTAATAAAATATAAAAAATATTGGAGAGATATAACCGCAACTTTAATAAAGGACACGAATAAAATTCCTCTAGAAAAATTAATAAAAGACATTGAATCAGTTTACGACAATGAATTATCAATTGGTGCAATAGATGATTTAAGTAACCTTTTAACAATAATAAACCATTGCTTTTCAAAGGTGTCATCGGATATATACGATGATTACTTTATAAAATGTCTCGTAATAAAAATTATCAATGAAAAATAAAGGTAATTTAAAAAGACTCGTTAGAAATTTAAGAGTAAAAAAGAATGAAAAAATTATACATATCGGAAATGCTATTGCTGTCTCAAAAAGAGAAAAAAGCAAAAAGAGTTAGTTTCGATAAACATAGAACTTTAATATACGGTAAAAACCATACTGGTAAATCCTCTTTAATTAAGAGTATTTACAGGACTTTTGGAGCAGAACCTATTTTAAATTCTAAATTTAAAAATGCAAATGTTGCATCACTTGTAAAGTTTGAATTAGATGGAGATAAATTTCAAATTCTAAGAGATGGAAAACGCTTTTCTATCTATGATTCAAATGGTGTTAACCTAGGAATATTTGATTCTGTAACTAAGGAACTTGGACCTTTCCTTAGTAAATTATTTGATTTCAACCCATTATTTCAATCTCAAAATAGTGGTTTTATTGTTCCACCACCTGCATATCTATTACTTCCATATTATGTAGACCAAGATGAAAGTTGGAGCAAAAGTTGGTCTTCTTTTAAATCATTACAGCAAATAAAAAGTTATCGTAATCAATGTATTTTTTATCATTCAGGCATTCGTCCTAACAAGTATTATGAGACTAAAAAAGAAATTGACATTTATCTAAAGGCAATTGAAGAAACTGATAAAGAGCAAAAACTTACTGGAAAAATACTAGAAGACGTAAAGAACAAATTATCTCAAACTAATTTCAATATAAATATTGATGAATTTAAAAAAGAAATAACAGCACTACTAACAGAGTTAGAATCGCTAAAAAATAAGGAAGAATCCTTAAAATCTGATTTACACGATTTATATCATCTAAAGGCATCTTATGACGCACAAATAAATATTGTAAAACAAGCAGTTTTAGAAAGCCATAAAGATTTAGAATTTGCATCGGAGAAATTACCAGAGGTAATTGGTTGTCCAACTTGCGGAGCAGAATATGAAAATTCCTTTGCCGAAAGATTTGAAATAGCACAAGATGAACAAAAGAGTAAAGACTTGCTTCTAGAATTAAAAAAAGAAGTCAAAGAGATTGAGGATAAAATAGAGTTTGAAAACAAAAAATTAAATTCCACATTAAGCGAGGTAAATAAAATAGATAAAATTCTTCAAGAGAAAAAAGGCAATCTCAAACTAAAAGATGTTATAGAAAGCTCTGGAAAGAATCAAATAAAATCAATTTTCACGGACAGGTATGATGCACTACAAAAAACACTTGTAGAGAACACTTTGGAAAAAGAGAAATTAGAGAAAAAACTAAAAGAATTTGAAAGTAAAAAGAGAAAGGATGAAATAGTAGGTTATTACAGAACCAAGTTAACGTCTTTTTTAAAGAAATTGGACGTTCATTCTTTGACAGAAGATGAATATAAGCCAATCACGTCAAAAATTGAATCCAAAGAGACTGGTAGTTCTAGACCAAGAGCTCTTATAGCTTACTACTTTACGTTTTTTCATTTGATGAAAAAGTTTTCTTCATCAACATATTTCCCTTTAATTGTTGACTCGCCAAATCAACAAGACCAAGACGTTGAACACATTGATAAAATAATGAAATTTATTCAAGAAAATCAACCGAAAGACAGTCAATTGATATTAGGACTTGCTGAAACTTATGGAGTTGATTTTAAATGTAAAACCATTACACTAACCGAAAAATATAGTTTACTACAAAAATCGGAATATGATAATGTTCACGAAGAAATGATTAGTAAATTAAGTGAGCTTTGGGAATAAATACTGTGCCCAACAATGTATATAAAAAATAGCGCAAGTCTTTACTAACACTAAGGTTTGGGCATTTTTGGAAAGTCGTCAAATTTTCAAATTTGACGATTTCCAAATAAAAAGATAAATAGTAAAATTTAAAAATTTGGCTTGTGTTTAATCCGAAAAGTTATCGCTTATTTTCAGCGCTACTTTTCATATACGAAGCCGTTGTAGGGCATTTGAGAAAACGAGAATTATGAATAAAACGTTTCGAAATATTTTAGCAATCAGCATTGCAATTTTACCAATCAATATTATAATGATTTGGTACAGGCTGACACAAACTGAAAATTTCTCAACAACTGATATGACAGTTTATCCATTGATTTTTGGAGGCGGTATAAGTATTTTGATTTTAGTACTAAACAAATACTTGATAAAGGACACATTTAAAGAAACTTTTAATTCTGGTAAGGGAACTTGGTATTGGGATGTTTTAATAGGTTTAGGTTTAACTGCAATATACTTTGCAATGTTCTTTTTAGAAAGAGCAACTCTTTATCAATGGATACCTAATCATAATCCACCAAATACTGAATTGATTGACACAATGATGGAGTTGGCAAATACCCCATTGTTAATGATTATTTGGTTTGGTCCTGTTTTATGGATTGGCATTGCTCTTTTTGAAGAATTATCAAGAATCTTTTTACTAAAGTGTTTATGGAATGTAAATGACAACAAGAATTGGCATATTGCCGTAATCTTTTTAGCTTCTACATTAATCGGAGTAGCACATTTATATCAAGGGACTGCTGGAGTAATTTCCATAGGTCTTAAAAGCGTAATTATGAGTTATTACTTTTATAAATATCGCAGATTATTACCATTAATCATTTCCCACGCTCTTTATGACGGAATACAATTTACTTTTTTTATAATGCAATTTCAAAATTAAAAAATGAAACAATTGACTGATCTACCGAATATTGGAAAAACTCTTGCAGAGAAATTAAATGAAATTGGAATTGAAAGCGAACAAGATTTGAAAACAATTGGTAGTGAAAAAGCAATAGTGAAAATTGCAACAATTGAAAATAGTGGAGCTTGTGTAAATATGCTTTATGCACTTGAAGGAGCGATACAAGGGATAAGGTGGCATGGACTTGACAATGAAAGGAAACAAGAATTGAAAGAATTTTATAGAATTTTGGACAAATAAAAACACCCTACAAGAATGTGTAAAATTAATTGCTTCCTAACGAAAATCCTCGCGGATTTTCTATTCGCTTTGTATTTTCCAAGTTAGTTACCAAACCACGCAACTAATTATATACAAGACCGTTAACCGCAATTCTCTTAAACATAAAATTTATACGGTAATTTCTTTAATGATATGAAACTTGTTAAACCCTTATTCTTTTTGACTTCCCTTCTCGTTATTTTTTCTTCATGTGAAGACAGTAAAAAGTTAAACCTTACTTTGCTCAGCAATCAAACCCCAATTGATACCGCATTGGTTTTTGGTCCAGGTATCATATCAACGAACAATTTTGAGTTTGCCATCACTTTTAACCCAGAAATGGATGAATTGTTTTTTACCCGAAGAAAACCCGAAGGGGATAATGAAATTTATACAATGAAATTAGTTGATGACAAATGGTCTAACCCAGAACCAGCTTTTTTCAAAGCAACTAAAGGGTGGGATTTTGAACCTCATATAGACCCAAAAGGAAATCGACTTTATTTTGGAAGTACCAGACCTCTTAAGGATAGTGTTGCTCCATCAGGATTACATCAATGGTATAGCAAAAAAGAAATAAATGGTTGGAGTAAACCAATTCCTTTAGAAAAACCGTTTGTGGATAGGTCTGTAATAATGTACTTAACATCTGCAAAGAATGGTAATTTGTATTTTACTACCGGAGAGAAAGGTGATAAGCCAGAGGATTGGGTAATTTATAACTCAATCAATGAAAAAGGGCAATATAATAGTATAAAAAGAATGGGGAAAGAAATAAACTTCGCTGGAAAGTATATTGCTCATCCATATATTTCACCAGATGAAAGTTATATAATTTATGATGGTGAAGGCGCCTCGGGATATGGAGATAATGATTTGCACATAAGCTTTAATAAAAATGGTACTTGGACAGAAGCTATAAATTTGGGACCTGAAGTAAATACTAATCAGACTGAAATGTGTCCCAGCGTATCGCCCGATGGTAAGTATTTATTTTTTCATAGAGGTGAAGAAGATACTGGAGATATTTATTGGATAGATTTTAGACCAATAAAGGAACGTTTGGGACATTGAGCAAAAGACATGTAACGTCATTGCGAGGAAGGAACTACCGAAGCAATCTCTTTGTTTAGAATGCGCAACTAATAGATTGCTATACTTCTCTTACAGGAAGTTCGCAATGAAGTTATAATTAGAGTTAGAGAAATAAACCATATGAAAAGAAGAAATTTTATAGAAAAAGCAGCAGTACTAGGTGCAGTTAGCTTGTTGCCAATACCAACGTATTCCATGGATAAAAAACCAAAATTTAAAATGGGCCTGCAGCTCTTTAGCATTAATGATGATATGAACAAAAACCCACTTGCGACATTAAAGGCAGTACAAGCCATGGGTTATGAGGATTTTGAAGTCTATGGTTTTGATGGTGAAAAAGGAACGTATTATGGGATTAAAGCTGCTGAATTTAAAAGCATGTTGGACGATTTGCAGCTTACTGCTACCAGTGGGCATTACGGGTTTTCTTCTTACCTCTCAAAACCTGAGGACGACTTAAAACGTTTTGTAGACCAGTGCATCAATGGGGCAAAAGCGGTGAATATGCCATATATAACTTGGCCTTGGATTGCGCCAGAGCAGCGCACTATTGACAATTTTAAGATTATGTCTAAGAAACTGAATATTATAGGCGAGCAAGTTAATGCTGCTGGTCTTGGGTTTGCGTATCACAATCACGGTTTTGAGTTTGATGACCACAATGGGGAAAATGGTTATGATATTATCTTAAAAGAAACAGACCCAGACCTGGTAAAATTGCAAATGGATATGTATTGGGTAATGCATTCTTCCAAACAAACACCAAAAGAGTTAATTAAGAACCAACCTGGACGTTATGTAATGTGGCACATAAAAGATATGGACAAGGTTACAAGAGATTATTCTGAACTTGGTAATGGTTCTATAGATTATACAGAAATACTGCCAGACCCAAAGGAATCGGGCCTGGAATTCTATTACATAGAACAAGGAGGTAATTTTGCTCATAGCCCCATGCAAAGTGCTGCCGATAGCGCTAAATTTTTTAAAGAGAACTTGCAGAAGTATCTTTGATGATATATTAAAACTATAAAAAGATGACCATGGGGTTAGCTTCAAACATAGGCTGTTATTATCAATATACCCAAAAGCTAAATGGAACAAGAATTTAAGGAATATATAGCATCCTATCTCAAATTATTTCCAGAATTAAACAAGGAGGAACTAGCTTTTATGTGTTCCTATATAATTGTAGAAAAGTATGGTAAAAGGGATTTTTTATTCAAAAGTGGTGAAGTGCAAAAAGAAGTTGCGTTTGTGTGTAAAGGTCTATTAAGAAGGTACTACATTAATGAAAAAGGTAATAAAATAACCACAGGCTTTATTAATGAAAATAAATACGCTACGGATTACCCTGCTTTTATAAGACAAAAACCCTCTAAGTATTTTATTGAGTGTTTAGAACCATCTGTTATTATAAAATTACCCTACGAAAAAACCCAAGAAGGGTACAACAAGTTTAAAACAAATGAGAGGTACGGCAGGCTAATAGCAGAATATGTTTTGACCATTCAAACAGATAGAGTCGAAAGCTTTTTATTTCAAAACGCAGAAGAAAGGTACCTAAACTTTATAGCAGAAAATAAGGATATTGTTAATAGAATTAGTTTATCAGATTTAGCATCTTATTTAGGAATTGAAAGACAATCACTGAGTAGAATACGAAGCAAACTTGCCAAGAAGTGATTTTGTCACAAATGTGACAGGCAAACTATAAGATTATATTCCATTTTTGTAGTATTCGTTTTAAAGAATAAATACAAAACCGTTTAATTTTCCTTTATAGGACATAATAAACTACAACTGATTCATGAAAAATCTATTTGCCGTTGTTCTCTTTTTAATTTCAATACAAACCTCTTTTTCGCAAGAAAGCCCTGAAGTTGTACAACTGTATACTGACGCATGGTTAGAAACCGATGAAGAGGCCAGAATGGCATTAATAGATAAAATTTGGCTAGATGAAACTACCTATTTAGATCCTGCTGCTTTTACAACAGGTAAAGCAGAATTCAGTGCAATGATTACTTCTTTTCAAAAGAATTTTCCCGGAGCCACTTTTGTAGGAGATCCTGTTTTAAAAATAAAAAACAGTTTAACATGGAACTGGCGTTTGTTTAATGCTGATGGTTCTCTGATGATTACTGGGAGAGATTATGTAGAGGTAGATGACACTGGCCATATTCTAAAACTAGTAGGTTTCTGGGAAAATAACGATTCAGAAAACGAAAATATAAAAGTGGTTGCCAAGTATTATGAATGTCTTTTTAAAACCCAAGATTTTGAAACTATGGCTACTTTAATTGCTGAGGGGGCAATATACAATCAAGCAATTGGACTTCCTTATGGTGGAGATTATATTGGTTTTAGAGAATGGATAAACATGTTTACTAAATCAGCAAGTTATTTTGACCTTACCATTGAAAAAGAGCCTTGGTATTTTACCAACAGTAAAAAAGATGAGGTAATTATTCGTTTTACAATTAAGTGTGTTTCCAAGAAAACAGGCGCAGAAATTAGTATGCCCATTTCCGAACACTTTATAGTAAAAGAAGGAAAAATAGTAAATATTAGACCTTTTTACTTTGACACAAACGCCTTTACAAAGTTCTTAGGAGTTTAGAATGGTCATTGCGAGCCTCCCGAGCAGTTGTATTAAGTTGTCATTGCGAACTTCTTGTATGAGAAGTGTGGCAATCTGTTTGTTTTGTTTTCCAATGAGTGAGATTGCTTCGGTCGTTGCTTCCTTGCAATGACAATTTTACTATTTTAACTCCCAACCCTTACGGTAGTCCCTTTTTACCCATTCGTTGGCTTTGTCATAATTGGTCACCCTCATATTCTCACCATCCCAAAGCAACTTACGTCTTCCAGGGTATTCAAATGGATCCCAATCCCCTAATTTTTTACCTTCTTTTAAGGTTTTGTACTGGAATGCTTTTATGGCCAAGTTGCCCATAAGTACAGCCTCGGTCAAAGGACCAGCTTTAGCAAAATCTGAAGAGGTAGTTCCACCATTTAAACAGGCATCTACCCAGTTTTGTTGGTGACCTCCCATGCCTCCTTCAATCCGAGTAAGTGTAGGAGTAGGAGGATTAAACAAGCTCATTTGCTCAGAAGGTAATAACCTGGCATTCTGAGAATATGTATCTGTCACCATAATTCCTTTTGTGCCATAGAAAATAGAGCCACCACCTGTGCTGCCTATTGTTTCTCCATCTTTTAAATCGTCTGGAATATCTGGTTTAATTCCGCCATCACTCCAACTAAAATCTATAGTACCATGAATATCATGGTCAAACTTTAAACGTACAATTGATGATGCCGGGCAAGAGGCACTGTAATCTGCTTCCACAAAATCGCCCACCCAATTGGTAGTACAACTGGCCTCGGCTTCTGTAGGGTATCCCAAATCTAAAACACTAAAAGGCGTTTCCATAATATGACAACCCATATCCCCCAAAGCACCAGTGCCAAAATCCCACCAACCACGCCATTTAAAAGGCAAATAAGCAGCATTATAATCGCGCATTGCAGCTGGACCAAGCCATAAGTCCCAATCCAACCCTTCTGGAATTTCATGCTTTTCTGTAGGCACTGGCACACCTTGTGGCCAAACTGGTCTGTTGGTCCAACAATCTATTTTTTTTACTTTACCAATAACGCCAGAATCTATCCATTCTTTGGCTTGCCTACTACCTTCACTAGAGGCTCCTTGGTTTCCCATTTGTGTTACTACGCCATGTTCTTTAGCAGCTTGCGTCATTAAGCGAGCCTCATAAATATTATGAGTCAAGGGCTTTTCCACGTAAGCATGTTTCTTTTCACGAATAAAAGGAAGTGCAATGGTTGCATGTGTGTGGTCTGGAGTGGCCACCATAATGGCATCCATATCTTTTAAATGCTTTTTATATACTTTTCTAAAATCTTTATACCGTTTTACATCTGGATATCGCTCATAAGTTCCTTTAGCATTTCTATCGTCCACATCACAAAAAGAAACAAACTTTACCTTTCCTGTATTTACCAAATCGTTTATAACTCCTGAACCACGTCCACCGACTCCAAAAGCAGATACATATAATGTGTCACTTGGAGGAACATGCTCCTTGCCCATTACATAACTTGGTACAATTGAAAAAGCGGCAGATGAAGCCGCTACATTTTTAATGAATTTTCTTCTTTGCATTTTTTGGGTAGTTTATTTAAAAGTTGCTTGAAGATACAAAAAATCTAAAGTTCTATAGAGAGGATTTCAGTATTTAAAAGTATAACGTTTTCGAAAATAAATTCCTTAAAGAGAAGTTGTTTATAACTTCATTTGGCTCTTAATCAACGCATGCTCGACAAAATAGTTAGTGATAATCAGCTAGATAAGTATAAATTGTCTGTTCGAGCGGAGTCGAGAACTATTAAACTGTTATATTATTCAAAGACCTCTCGACCCCGCTCGAGGAGACAAAACGTAGGGTGTTAATTTTTCAAAAACTTATTCGCCATTCCATTCCTTATAAAACTGCTCTAAATAATCCAAAATAAATTGATGCCTTTCATTGGCCAATTTTTTCCCGGTTTGGGTATTCATTTTATCTTTTAAGAGCAATAATTTTTCATAAAAATGGTTGATTGTGGGAGCATTGGATTTTTTATACTCCTCCTTGGTCATATGTAGGTTAGGAACAATATTTGGGTCGTACATAGGTCTATTTTTAAACCCACCATAATTAAAAGTCCTAGCAATACCTATAGCACCTATAGCATCTAGGCGATCAGCATCTTGTACCACTTGTAATTCCCTAGAATTGAATTTTTCATCTGAAGAAAGACTATTCTTGAAAGATATGTGGTTAATTATATTTACAACATGCTCTATAACTTTTGCATCAACACTTATAGAGGTAAGAAACTCTTTTGCCATTTTGGGACCTACGGTTTCATCCCCATCATGGAATTTGTAATCGGCAATATCATGTAGCAAAGCTCCAAGAGAAACAACAAAAGAATCTACATTTTCAGATTCAGCAATTTTTTGAGAATTTAAGAACACACGATGCGTGTGGAACCAATCATGCCCACCTTCGGAACCCTTCAAGGTTTCCTTTACAAAGTCAATCGTTTTTTCAATGATTTCTTTCTTTCTCATTTAAATGAAGTAATACCAGAGACAATCTGCTTTTCTATTTTGGTCACTAATTCGTCCAAATTACCTTTAATTTTTATAGGTTGATGCACATCATGAGTAATATGTGAACCAAGACCCATTGGAAATTTGCCATAGCGCAGCATTTTCCATGAATTATTGATACTAATAGGAATTATTAAAGCTGAAGGGGCATTTTTCATTAGGACCTTGAGGCCAGTAGGTTGAAATTTTTTAGGGTGACCAGTTCTACTTCTAGTTCCTTCCGGAAAAATTACGGCGCTCCAGTTATTTTTTTCTATTCTTTTACCTAGTTTGGAAATTTCAGTTAAGGCTTGTTTGCCATCTTTCCTATCAATTAGGGCAGAACCTCCATGTCTTAGGTTATAGGATACGCTTGGGATTCCTTTTCCCAATTCTTTTTTGCTTACAAACTTGGGGTGATAATCTCGCATATGCCATATAATGGGAGAAATATCATACATGCTTTGGTGGTTGACAACGATAATGAGAGGCTTGTTCTTTGGAATTTCATATGGAATCTTAAAGGAATAACGGGTGCCCAAAATGTGGGTACAGCGCATAAGACCCAAATTAAGGAGACTTACGCTTTTTTTGTGGGCATTGTATCCAAAAATATTTAGGCATATCCATTGTAACGGATGAAACACAAGAAGTGTTAGTCCAAAGAATAAAAAAAATATGATAGTTATGGGATAGGAAAGCAATTTCATCATATTACAAAATTAAAAAACCCCTGATTGATATTCAGAGGTTCTTATGTATTTTTTACTGCTAAAAGTTAATTGTCGTACACTGCGACACATTTCCCATTTTCACATTCGGTTCCTGTGGGTTCCGCAACTGCTAAACAATCTGAAACTATTTCCCATTTGGAATTGAACTCCATTTCCTTTTTGTTATGGGCAGCAACCATGGCTTCTAAGTTGTCTGTATCTATGGAGGTAGAATAGAGTAAATATGACTTTGGACCACCACAAGCTTTGGCACCCAAACCTATAAACAGACATGTAAAACCATCGGCACAGACAGATTGGCCAGCTGCGGCTTCTACCAAATCTAAGGAAGCCTGCAAGGCAAGGACATCATCTTCAAAGCTGCTATCCGGAGCAGAGTCATCACCAAGGCAACTAATTAAAAATAGCGTGGAAATTAAACCAAATACCAAAATCAACTTTTTCATAGAATGAAACTTTTATATTTATCAAAAGATGCTATAAAACAAGAAAAGTTGCGTAGAACAATTCCGACACAACTTTTTTCTTATAAAAATATAATTCTTAACAGAACTCGTTATAGGCTTCTGTTAAATTTTCAGCAATAAGTTCCGCTGGTCTTCCTTCAATATGGTGGCGCTCTATCATATGTACCAATTCCCCATCTTTGAACAAAGCCATACTTGGAGATGATGGAGGGAAAGGAACCATAGCGTTTCTAGCAGTATCTACTGCTTCAAAATCAACACCAGCAAATACAGTGACTATATGGTTAGGTTTCTTCTCGTTCATAAGGCTCATTTTTGCCGCTGGTCTTGCATTGGCTGCAGCACAGCCACAAACAGAGTTTACAACGATTAAAGTAGTTCCAGGTTGTTCCAAAGCGTTTTCAACTGCCTCGGATGTATGTAATTCTTCAAACCCAGCCATGGCCAAGTCATCTCTCATAGGTTTTACTAATTCTGCGGGATACATAATTTTCTATTTTTATTTAATAGGTTACAAAGATACTTAATTTGTCGCATTTTAGATGAGCACCTTAACTTTTCCTTAGACGGGCATTTCTAGTAAAAACATTGGGGCGAGCACACAAAACATTAATTTAAAACAACATTTAATATTTAGGTGTAAGCAAGGGTGAATTCAAATCTTGTTTTACGAGTAAAATTATATCTTTGGCAAAATTCTAAAGTTATTATGATTAAGTGGTTTGCCGCTATTTTGGGGTATTTTATTTTTAGGTATCCTGGAGCTATTTTGGGTTTTTTTATTGGCAGTGCCATAGATAGTTTTAGCACAAAAGGGAATGGCAGTATTGGCAGAGGCGCAGGAACTGTTTTTAGAGATATACGAAGGCAACAAGTGTCGCCCGCAGATTTTGAATTGAACTTACTTTCTTTATGCTCCATTGTTATAAAAGCAGATGGCCAAGTAAGTCAGCGAGAGTTAGATTACGTAAGACAGTATTTTGTTAGCACCTATGGGAAGGAAAAAGCAAATGCAATTTTTAGGACATTCAATGAGGTTATAAAGAAACGGGAAATTTCTGTACAGCGTATATGCACCTATATGACCCAACGAACCCGGTACGAGGTTCGCTTGCAATTACTTCATTTTTTGTTTGGTATTGCCCAAGCAGATGGTAACATAAGTACACCGGAAATTAATAAGATTAGAGAAATTGCCGGATATTTACGTGTAGGCCAGCATGATTTTGAAAGCATACAGGCCATGTTCATTAAATCTGCAGACAATGCCTATAAGATTTTGGAAATAGGGAAAAATGCTTCAGACGATGAGGTGAAAAAGGCTTATAGGACAATGGCAAAAAAATACCACCCTGATAAAGTGGTGACTGAAAATGAGGCTATTAAACGAGGGGCAGAAGAAAAATTTAAACAAGTTCAAAAAGCCTACGAGGAAATTCAAAAAGAGCGAGGAATAAACTAGGAAGTATGCAGCAATTTTGGTTTTATATAGAATTGGGTTTAAAGCATGTGTTGGATTTTGGAGCGTATGACCATATTTTGTTCCTTTCGGCACTCGCCATCCCTTTTACTTTTAGAAGTTGGAAAAAAGTGTTGATTTTAGCAACAATTTTTACTGTAGCTCATTGTTCATCTTTGGCATTATCAGTATATGAAGTAGTGATAATGGATGCCACTTGGATTGAGTTTTTAATACCCTTGACTATTTTGCTCACTGCATTGTTCAACATATTAGATTCCAAGAAAAACATTTCTCAGAGAAGTTTACTATTGCCTTCATTGGCTACTGCTTTTTTTGGATTAATTCATGGCTTTGGATTTTCAAACTACTTTAAAATGCTAATGGCCGGGGAAGATGAAAAAGGAGGGCCATTACTGGGTTTTGCATTTGGAATTGAACTGTCTCAGGTCTTGATAATCTTTTGCATATTGATTTTGGCCTATGTGGTGCAAAACATTTTTAAAGTAAAGCAAACCTTATTTGTTTTAATAAGCTCAGCATTGATTATTTTAATAACCATACCAATGCTCGTAAAAACATTCCCTTTATAGATTTTCACTAAATATTAACCATTTCAATGATTGCCAACATGTGGTAAAGGCCTATATTAGTTGAAAAAAGAGGCAGAAAAGAAAAGAAATTGACAACGGTTTTAAAAAGTTGTCCGTTAATTGAATGAAAAAAGACAAACAAAAAAAATACGATAAAGCTTATTTACGAATGGCTGAAGAGTGGGGCAAATTGTCCTTTTGTAAGCGTAAGCAAGTAGGAGCAATTATTGTTAAAGACAGAATGATAATTTCTGATGGATATAATGGCACACCAACGGGATTTGAAAATTTTTGTGAAGATGAAAACGGTTATACCAAATGGTACGTGTTGCACGCAGAGGCCAATGCGATATTAAAAGTGGCTTCATCCACACAATCTTGTCAAGGTTCTACGTTATATATTACGTTATCTCCTTGTAGGGAATGCAGTAAATTAATACACCAATCAGGAATTAAAAGAGTAGTCTATAAAAAAGCTTATAAGGATGATTCTGGATTACAATTTTTAGAAAAGGCGGGGGTAGAATTAACCCACTTGCCCATCATTGAGAACATTTCTTAACACCCAATAGAATGAACAAAAAACATAACTACTTATGGCCCGCGATTATTGGAATGGCAATGGCTATAGGCATTTTTATTGGGGGAAAACTTCATTTTAATGATTCGCCAGAAAAATTATTTAGCACAAATTCTAAAAAAGACAAGCTAAACAGGCTTATAGATTATATTGACTATGAGTATGTTGATGAAATAGATACGGATAGTATTGTGGATGTTACCGTAAACAACATTTTGGATAAACTAGACCCACATTCAGTTTATATCCCAAAAAGAGAAATGGCTGAGGTTTCTGAAAACATGAAGGGCGATTTTGTGGGAATTGGGGTTAATTTCTATATGTACAAGGATACCATATCTGTTATTAGAACTGTGGAAAGTGGGCCAAGTTCTATAAAGGGCATAAAGCCAGGTGATCGTATTTTAACTGCAGATAATGATACACTTTATGGAAAAAATTTACCAAACGATACCATAGTTAGTAAGCTAAAAGGAAAAGAAGGAACAAATGTTAAGCTAAAAGTATATCGCAAGAGTGAGGATAGGTTTTTCAACGTGAACATAAAAAGAGGAGTGGTTCCCATTAAAAGCGTGGAAGCTTATTATATGATGACCCAAGATATGGGTTATATAAAAGTAAATAGATTTGCGGAATCTACATTTTCAGAATTCAAAAAAGCCCTAAAAGAATTACGCAAGCAAGGGGCAAAGAAATTGACATTGGATTTAAGGGACAATCCTGGGGGTTATTTGGGAATTGCAGAAAAAATGGCCGATGAGTTTTTAGAAGATGGCAAATTGATTCTTTTTACAAAAAATAAAAAAGGTAAAATTGATAAGGCCTTTGCGACAGATGAAGGAAGTTTTGAAGACAAACCAGTTTATGTATTAATAAACGAACGTTCAGCTTCGGCCAGTGAAATTATAGCAGGAGCATTGCAGGACAATGATATAGGAACCATTGTGGGAAGAAGGTCTTTTGGTAAGGGATTGGTGCAAAGAGAAATGGAATTGGGAGATGGTTCTGCTGTTAGGCTAACGGTTTCTAGGTATTATACCCCTACAGGTAGGTCCATTCAAAGAACCTATAAGAATGGAAACAAAGATTATTATCAAAAATTTACAGATCGTTACCACAGTGGAGAATTGGTGTCCGTAGACAGTATAAAAGTAGCAGACTCTTTAAAGTTTACAACCCCAAAAGGGAAGATTGTATATGGCGGCGGTGGTATTATACCAGATGCCTTTGTACCCATAGGGAATAACGAGGAAGAAACAGTGGAAACCCTGGAAAGTATTGGGTTTATTTCTTACTATGTTTTTGAGCATTTAGACAAAAGAAGAAAGCAATATGATGACTACACAAAATCAGAATTTGTTGAAAATTTTAAAGTGGACGATATTCTTTTTGAAGACTTCATAAATTACTGTGAGGGCTCAAGAGAAGTAAAAAGGCTTCGTTTAAAGTATTATGATTTGGAAGAAAAAATCAAATTATTTTTAAAAGCTTCACTTGCAGAGCAATTGTTCACAACCAATAGCTACGCAAAGATTAAAGGTGAAGGAGATTCCATGCTAAAAAAAGTATTGGAACTGGATAGCCCAACAATTATTCAAGGAGAAACAGAGGCTATTGAAGCCAAGAACTAATCTTCATTCAATTTTTTCTCTATTTTTTTGGATGTAATATAGATAAGGAGCAAAATAATAGCACATAAGGAGGCCGCAATTCCTATCAATGCAATTAAACTATCTCCAACTAAAGGATTTTCAAAATTCACTAAAGTGGCGTTATATGCAATCAATGCCAATGCCAATACAATCAATATAATGGAAAGAGTCTTGCTCATTAAATTGTTTTTTTAAAAAAGTTGATTAACGTTTGTAGCAAATAGTTTTACCGAAATAGCCAATAAAATAACTCCAAATACTTTTCTAATTACATTCAGCCCGTTTTTTCCAAGAACTTTCTCTATTTTTTTGGAAGATTTTAAGACCAGATAAACAAAAATAACATTTACAAGAATGGCAACAATGATATTCTCTACATAATATTCTGCTCGGATAGAGAGAATAGAAGTCATGGTGCCCGCCCCAGCAATAAGAGGAAAGGCTATTGGAACAATAGAGGCACTTTCTGGTTCGTCATCTTTATAAAGCGTAATGCCTAAAATCATTTCTATAGCTAAAAAGAAAATGACCAAGGCGCCTGCCACAGCAAAAGAATTAACATCTATTCCTATTAATTGTAGAATCTCCTCGCCAAGAAATAAAAAGGCGATCATTAGTCCGCCAGCTACCAATGAAGCTTTTCCAGATTGGATATGCCCCACTTTTTTTCTAAGGCCAATTATAATGGGAATACTTCCAAGAATATCAATTACAGCAAAGAGAATCATGCTCGCAGTGGCAATTTCCTTAAAATTAAAGTTCATTTTGAATGAGAGTTTAGATTTTTTGCAAATTTACGTTTAATGAAAGGTTTTAGATGTTTTTGAAATAAAATAAATATTAAATGTTGGTACTGTAAAAAGTATATTTGCAAATAGAAAATATAGGGATGTTCCAACTGGGAAAAACCATTGTATCAGAAGAAATAATAGAGAACGAGTTTGTTTGCAATCTAAGTGCGTGTAAAGGTGCTTGTTGTATTGATGGCAATGCTGGCGCTCCAGTAGAGGATTCAGAAACAGAAATTTTAGTTGATATTTATAAGGATGTAAAGTCATTTTTAAGACCAGAAGGTATTGCCGCCATTGAAGAGCAAGGTGCTTTTGTAAAGGGGGAAGATGGGGAATGGGAAACCCCATTGGTTAATAATAGTGAATGTGCCTATGTGGTTTTTTCTGAAAATGGAATCACCAAATGTGGTATTGAAGAAGCATATAACAAGGGGATTATAAAATGGAAAAAACCTGTTTCTTGTCATTTATACCCAGTAAGAGTTAGGGAGTATACAGAACTTACCGCGGTAAATTATCATAAATGGGAAATTTGTGATGATGCCTGCAGTTTGGGGAAAGAACTACAAATGCCAATCTATAAGTTCGTTAAGGAAGCATTAATAAGAAAGTTTGGAAAAGAATGGTACGCAGAGTTGGAAGAAGTTGCAAAAGAGCATTCTAAATAGTGGGAATATTAAGTACTACTTTTGTTCCAGCAGGTTGGTTTTCTTCATCGTAAAGGTCTACTATTTCTACTTCAAAGGAATTTTGGTAGTCTTTAGAAAAATTAGCGAGACGTTCTTTTGTAATGTCAATACCAACGGACTTTCTTTTAAGCACTTTTCCTTCCTTTATTTTTTGAGCCATTTGCCTTCCCACACCATTATCACTTATTGATATTTTGGTGAACCATTGGCTTTCTTTACTTATATGTAGCTCAATTTTTTTATCCCCTTCTTTTGAAGAAAGACCATGCCAAAGAGCATTTTCCAAAAAAGGCTGTAATATAAGCGAGGGAATTTTTATTTTGTGTGGGTCAATATCATCATCAATGTTTATTTTAAAATCAATTTCATTAGAAAAACGAATGTTTTCTATGTTCATGTAAAGTTCAACAGTTTCCAATTCATCAGCAAGCGATATTTCTTTCATTGATGAGGCCTCTAAAATTTTCCTTACAAGCTTGGAAAACTTATTTAAGTAATGGACTGCATTCTTTTTTTCATTATTAATGATATATAGTTTAATGGAATTAAGAGAATTAAAAAGGAAATGTGGATTCATTTGGCTACGGAGCATACTTTGTTCCAAAGTCAGTACTTTTTTCTCGTTGTTTAATTGATATTGTCTATATAAAATATAAAGTATCCCAGCTAGAAGTGCCAATGCAAGACCACTTACCAAAAGAGTAGTATTGTTTTTTCTTAGTTTAAGCTGTATAATTTCATTTTCTTTTGCTAAAGCTTCTATTTGGTTTCTTGTTTTTTCTGCCTCATAACGCATAATAATATCGTTAACATATCTTCGATTAAGATTGTTGGATATTTTTTTCTCTAAACTTTTAGCCACTTTGTATTTAGCAATGGCTGTTTTATAGTCCCCTTGTTTTTCATACAGATTGGATAGGAATTTGGTGGCCTCCGCCTCTGAGTCTGGCAAATTAAATTCTTTGGCTATCTGTAGCCCCTTTTCTAAATGGATTTTGGCGTCCCTATAGTTATTTAAATTCATAAAGCCCCATCCCATATTAATATGTACTTCAGAAATAATGGTCTTATCACCTAGTCTTTCAGATATTGGAAGTAAAGATTCAAGAATTTGCAGTGCTTGCTCTGCTTTATTTTGATGAACATATACGTGAGCTATACTGTATTGGCAAAATATTTTCCCTCTCACAGAATTGATTTGAGTATTATACTTCAACGAAGTATTAAAACTTTCCAATGCTTCTTCTAATTTATCTTGTGCTTCATAGCATTCACCAATATTTTGATGATTTATGGCCATACCCAAAACATTCCCTAACTTTTTTTCTAGAACTAACGATTCGGAAAATTTAGCAATAGCCAGGTCATACTGCTCCATTCTTTGATAAATATTTCCTATTCCATTTAAGGAGACATTAATACTTCGTAATATTCCCTTGGATGGATTTTCTATGGTTTCTGCTAGTGTAAGTGCTTCCTGGGCATAATCAAGAGCCGATTTTATCGAATCAGTTCTGCGATATACTACACTTAACATATTAAGACTGAGTATTCTAAATTCTTTATTGTTAGCTTCAACAGCAATTTTTAAAGCTTGGTTGTGAAGCTTTATAGCACTACTGAATTGAGAGAGGTCTCTATATTTTCTTCCTATTTGATTCAACGCATAAGATTGCCCAACTAAATACCCTTTTTCCATTGCTTTATTCGCAAAATGGCGCATATAAATAGTGTCCCCTCTTTTTGGTCTTAGTATGGCGTCTATTTCATTATAGGTTATTGGTGCTGTTCTAATTAGGCTATCTATGGTTTTAGTAAAAGAATCGGGAATGGTTTGTTGCGCAAAACTTTGGAAACATAGTGGTAAAAGAAACAAAAGGAGTGTAATCTTTCTAGAAGGGGAGCCTATAATCGACTTTTTTTGGATTAATAATTTATGAAAAGTGATTATCAGCATATATTATAACAAATCAAGAAAATCAGATTTTTTTTGTCGGGAAACAGGTATTTTATGATTGGACTGCAATACTACATATCCATCTGTTTTAAGAAATTCTTTTATTTTGTTAAGGTTTATAATGTAGGAATTGTGGATTCTAAAAAAAGAGTCTATAGGTAAAAGTTCGTTTACCTCTTTTAATTTTTTGGTAAGCACTATTTTTTGCCCATCAGCCAAATAAATTGTACTATAGTTTCCATCCGATTCTGCGTATAGAATTTCATCGCTTTCCAAAAACAACAATTTACCATCCGTGTTTATGGTCACTTTTTTCTTAAGAGAATTGGAATTAAAATTAAGCAGAATACTTTCCAGTTTTTCGGCAGTAAAATTTTTGGAATTATATTTTTTTATTTTAACAATAGTATCCTTAAGATCATCTGTATCTATAGGTTTTAACAAATAATCTATAGCTTCATTTTTTAATGCTTTTATAGCATATTGGTTATAAGCTGTTGTAATGACTACCGGAAATTCCTTGTTTGTTAGCTTTTGAATAAATTGAAACCCATCCATAACGGGCATCTCTATATCTAGAAATAGACAATCAGGTGTGTTTTTTCCCAAATAGGCTAAAGCCTCATGGGCATCCGTAAAAGAAGCAACCACTTTAATTTCTTCACTAAAGTTGGTCAACTCCCATGAAAGGCTTTGTAGAGCCTTTTCTTCATCATCTACTAGTACTGCTTCTAACATAGGATATGGAATGTAATCAAAAATAACTTTAATGTATATGAAATGCTCAAAAAGATGTGCAAATGGAGATATATTAAGTATCGATGGAGTTAAAATAACTAAAATCTGTACATAGCGCCAAATGAATTGTAGGATTATGACTACAAAAATATATCATTCTAACCCCATGATAATCAGCATGTAACATATATATATTTTCATATAGAAATTTGAAATACCATTCATACAAAATTTACTGCCATTTATACATAATGATAATTTTAAGGAAAACACGCCCTATATCTTTATTCCATAGTTAAATGTAAAAATGTTCAACTATACTAAAGTATTAACCCAATGAGAAAATGTGTAATAATGTTTGCGGCTTTTTTAATTGTTTTAATTATTGCAGTAATCACAAATGAAAAAAACAGTAGTATTACTTTAGAGAATGATGTTGTTATGGAGAACACAATGACAACTACAATACTGGACAAAAAATAGCTTTTGTCATAATATTGAGAGAAATGATAATGAAAAAATTAACGCCACCAAATTATGTTTAGCCTTATTAGTAGAATATTAAGAACAGGTTTTTGGTTTATAGTTCTTGTATTGTTCTCTTCTGGAAAATCTACAGATGTAGTGCCAGAAGCTGAAATAGAGATTGGAAATTATATTATTAATACTTCTGGTGATGTGGAGAAGAAATTCCAGGGAGAAGTTGAATTTGAAGAGGTAGTAATAAAATCGGTAAAAGGAGTTGAGTATAGTACATTAAGATTGAATTTAAAAAATAACATAAAAGGATTGTCCCATTCCATGCAATTTTTGATATCTAAGGAAAAGGATGGTGAAAATAATATAACAACGGGAACATATAGAGTTGCAAACAACATTGAAGGTTTTATTAATTGTTTTGATGGTGTTTTTGGATTTGCAAACATCAAAAGTTTTGGAGAATTACCTTTTTTCGCTAATTCTGGAAAAATACGAATAGAAGAAATCAACAAAAATATTATTAAGGGTACAATTGTAGTAGCCATGAAAAATTCTAATAAGGACGAAATAAAGATTCAAGGAAATTTTTTGGCCAATAAAAAGAAATAAAAATTATAGTATCAAACACGAATTACGGTTCATATAAAAGTTTTTTATAAAATTCTTTTTTCAATGTTACTGCAATTAATTTGATGAGTCAAACCCACGAGTTGGGTTTGTTTTATTGCACGGTTTTAGGTTTCGGGGGAACTACCTAAATCAGCTAAATCAATTAAGAGTGGATGTGTTGAGTGGACCGTAAGTTTGATAACTTCTTTAAAATTTTTAAAGAAAATGATAAACCAAAAAGTATATAATTTTATACTTTTTGGTTTATTTTTTTAATGCCCATTCAATGTAAAATTTTTGTAAAACTTTATTTTTTAAAAAGACCAACAAACATCACGCCCCAACCTAGATTTCAACAACAAGTGTTAAAAACTTTGTGATTGAATTGCTGAAACACGCTTCATAAATCAATTCCATTTTTCAATCTTTGTTAGTCCCAAGAGTAAGGTACTTTCTATCTTCTCATACAACACTTAAAATTCAATAAAATGTCAGACGCAGTAGAGCCTATTTTGCAGGAAAACAAGAATAGATTTGTTATTTTTCCAATACAACATCATGATCTTTGGGAGTGGTACAAAAAACAAGAGGCCTGTATCTGGACTGCAGAAGAAATAGACTTGCACCAAGACTTGACGGATTGGAATAATAAACTAAGTGATGATGAGCGTTATTTTATAAAGCATATCTTGGCTTTTTTTGCTGCATCAGACGGTATTGTAAATGAAAACTTGGCTGAAAATTTCGTGAATGAAGTACAATATTCCGAGGCAAAATTTTTCTACGGCTTTCAAATAATGATGGAGAATATTCATTCAGAAACTTATTCTTTATTGATTGATACGTATGTGAAAGATGAGGTAGAAAAGGACAAGCTTTTTAAAGCCATAGAAAATTTCCCCGCCATTAAATTAAAGGCAGACTGGGCATTAAAATGGATAGATTCACCAAGCTTTGCAGAACGTTTAATAGCGTTTGCTGCTGTTGAAGGTATTTTCTTTTCAGGTGCTTTTTGTTCAATTTATTGGATGAAAAAAAGGGGGCTTTTACCAGGACTTACTTTTTCTAATGAATTAATCTCTAGAGATGAAGGAATGCATTGTGATTTTGCTGTTCACCTTCACAATCATCATTTAGTAAATAAAGTTTCTAAAGAGCGTATTAAAGAAATTATTGTGGACGCCTTGGATATAGAAAGAGAGTTTATTACAGAATCCCTTCCTATTAGCCTTATCGGCATGAATGCTAAACTTATGACTCAATATCTTGAGTTTGTAACGGATAGACTTTTGGTAGAATTAGGGTGCGATAAAGTTTACGATTCCACCAATCCATTTGATTTTATGGATATGATTTCTCTTCAAGGGAAAACTAATTTCTTTGAAAAAAGAGTGTCAGAATATCAGAAAGCGGGTGTATTAAATTCTGATAAAGATTCAGATGCTCAAAAAATCAGTTTTGATGCTGATTTTTAACTAGTATAACTAAATAATTCCCCCAAAATCAACCAATTTTATTGGGTTTTTAAGGGGTTTTAATTGATTATCCATGTCTTAAATTAAGCAATGGATAAAACACTAACTAACAAATTTAAAAAACAACTGTAGCCACATGTATGTATTAAAAAGAGATGGAAGAAAAGAGCCGATGATGTTCGATAAGATCACGGCAAGGGTAAGAAAATTATGTTATGGATTAAATGACTTGGTAGATCCAGTAAAAATATCCATGCGAGTAATCGAAGGATTGTATGATGGGGTAACTACCAGCGAGCTAGATAATTTGGCAGCAGAGATTGCAGCTACATTGACAACAGCACATCCAGATTATGCAAAATTAGCTGCCCGTATCTCAGTCTCTAATTTACATAAGAATACAAAGAAATCTTTCTCAGAAACCATGAAGGATTTATATGAGTATGTAAATCCAAGAACAGGAAAAAAAGCTCCTTTGTTATCCGATGAGGTGTTCAAAGTAGTTTCAGAAAATGCTGAAACACTAGATTCCACTATTATTTATAACCGTGATTTTGGCTACGATTATTTCGGTTTTAAAACGTTGGAAAGATCTTATCTCTTAAAATTGAACGGTAAAATTGCTGAACGACCTCAACACATGTTAATGAGGGTTGCCGTTGGGATTCATTTAAATGACATGGAATCAGCAATTGAGACATATGAATTAATGTCTAAAAAATTCTTTACGCACGCTACACCAACTTTATTTAATTCAGGCACACCAAAACCCCAAATGTCTTCTTGTTTCCTATTGGCAATGCAAGATGATAGTATTGATGGGATTTATGATACTTTAAAACAAACCGCCAAGATATCTCAATCGGCTGGAGGAATAGGACTGTCTATTCATAATGTTAGAGCTACAGGTTCTTATATTGCAGGAACAAACGGAACATCAAATGGTATTGTACCTATGTTGCGTGTTTTTAATGATACGGCAAGATATGTAGATCAAGGAGGCGGAAAACGTAAAGGTAGCTTTGCTATCTACGTGGAGCCTTGGCATGCTGATATTTTTGATTTTCTAGACTTAAAGAAGAATACTGGAAAAGAAGAGATGAGGGCTCGGGATCTTTTCTATGCTATGTGGATTCCAGATTTGTTTATGAAAAGGGTAGAGGCTAATGAAGATTGGACTTTAATGTGTCCAAACGAATGTCCAAATCTCTTTAGTAACCATAGCGAAGCTTTTGAAGAATTGTATTTAAAATACGAATCTCAAGGTAAAGGAAGAAAAACTGTTAAAGCTAGGGAGTTGTGGGAAAAGATATTAGAATCTCAGATTGAGACTGGCACACCTTATATGTTGTATAAAGATGCTGCCAACCGTAAGAGCAATCAGAGAAATTTAGGTACCATAAGGTCTTCCAATCTTTGCACAGAGATAATGGAGTATACATCTCCAGATGAAGTAGCAGTCTGTAATTTGGCTTCTATTGCATTGCCAATGTTCATTAAAAATGGGGAGTTCGACCATAAAGAATTATTTAGGGTAACAAAAAGAGTAACAAAAAACCTAAACAAGGTTATTGATAGAAATTATTACCCTGTAAAAGAGGCTGAAAATTCTAATATGCGCCACAGACCAATTGGATTGGGTGTTCAAGGGTTGGCTGATGCCTTTATTATGTTGCGCCTACCCTTTACCAGTGATGAGGCAAAACAATTGAATCAAGATATTTTTGAAACCTTATATTTTGCTGCAGTAACTGCTTCTATGGAAGAGGCGAAAGAAGATGGTCCTTACTCTAGTTACAAAGGCTCCCCCATCTCTCAAGGAGAGTTTCAACATAACTTATGGGGAATTAAGGATGAAGAACTTTCTGGCCGCTGGGATTGGGATAAATTGCGTAAATCAGTGAAAAAGAATGGAGTGCGTAACTCCCTTTTGGTTGCGCCAATGCCTACTGCTTCAACATCTCAAATATTGGGTAACAATGAATGTTTTGAGCCTTATACCTCCAATATATATACCCGGAGAGTATTATCTGGCGAGTTTATTGTAGTAAATAAACATTTGTTGGAAGACTTGGTAAAATTGGGTCTTTGGAATGAGAATTTAAAACAAGAGTTGATGAGAGCCAATGGTTCTGTTCAACATATTGATATAATACCTCAAGACATCAAAGAACTTTATAAAACGGTTTGGGAACTAAGTATGAAGGATATTATTGATATGGCCAGACATAGAGGATATTTCATTGACCAAAGTCAATCTTTAAATCTATTTATGGAAAATGCCAACTATTCCAAACTTACCTCTATGCATTTCTATGCATGGAAAAGCGGACTTAAAACTGGCATGTATTATTTAAGAACTAAATCTGCTGTAGACGCTATTAAGTTTACATTGGACAATACAAAGAAGAAAGAAGTTCCTGTGAGTGTTGCAGCGGAAGCTGAGGTTGTAGCAGCTACTCCAGAGGGAGCTGCGGCCTTAAAGGTAGATGTGACACCAGCAAGCCAACAAGAAGTAGATGTTCAACCTATGACGGCTGAGGAGATGAAGGCAATGATTGCAAGGGCCAAAGAAGGCCAAGCTGATGATGATTGCCTTATGTGCGGGTCTTAGACCCACAAGAATATTTAGAAAAAATGCCTTAGAAAAACTCACCCCACCATAGAGTTTCTAAGGTATTTTTCGTTTTAAGAGAATATAGAAGTTTTTATATTAAGGACAAGCCTTATTGGGATAGATTATAAAGGAAATAATAAAAGCATAAAGTATAGATGCTATTTCTTTATAATCGTTTTGAATACTTTATTGGAGAAAATGAATAATGTAGCGTAAATAACCAAAAAAAGAATGTAATTATCCATGATGCTATGCGTTTAAGTGGTTTTATAGTTTAAATACGTATATAATAGATAAAAAGTTTACGCAAAAGTTATTTTAACATTTTCAAGCTGTTAAAATCTAAATAGATAAGTCATATTTAATAAAAAACCCTTTCAATTTTGAAAGGGTTTTTTGTGAATTGTAATTTTAATGATGCTTATATTGACCAAGCTTTGCCCCCAGTAAGCTCTTGCAGATCTCCACATGCAATAAACTCGGGACCTGGAACTGGTAAATAGGCTAATACCTCTTCTCCAACATATTCTGATGTCTTATATGCGTAAATAGTATTTTCTCTTAAACTATTTGCAAAAGCAAACCGAGCAACCGAATCATCCAAAACTGCTGTTTCATCTTCAGAAACTGCTCCCATATAGGTTTGTATGCTTTCAAAGTTGGAATCTTGTTCCTCCTTACTAATTTTTAAAGCGCTAGCCAGAACAGGTTCCAAATCATCAGGAGAAAGGTCCAAAGCAGCTCCTTTTCCAGAATCGTTTAAAGCTTTATCAATAAATTTACCCATGGTCATCTTTATAAAGTCTTGCTGTTCTTTTTCCATAACTTCATTCATGAATTTATCCAAAAACAAATGAACATTAACTTCTGAAGCAGACGGTGTGTCTGTTTTTGGAAGAACAATATCAACCAAATGTTTTAAAACAGAGCCTTCATCTGGAGTAAAGTAATCTGGAACCCATTCTGCTACTTTTTCAGTCTTACAACTTTGTACAATACCTAGCAAAGTTGGAGCAGCGATGGTATATCCCATAGCCAGACCCATATTTCTTAGTGCAATTCTTCTATCCATTATATGTTTGCTTTTTTAAGTTCGTTTACGGCATGATCCACAGCTCTTGCAGTAAATGCCATATAAGTTAAAGATGGGTTTACACAACTTGCAGAGGTCATAAAGGAACCATCGGTTACGTATACATTTTTCACCGCATGGATTTGATTGTTTCCATTTAAAACCGAGGTTTTTGGATCTTTGCCCATACGAGCAGTACCCATTTCATGAATTCCTAAGCCTAATGCACTTTGACCATCAAAAGGTTGTACATCTCTTAAGCCCGCTTTTTCTAACATATCAACTGCCTGTACTTTAATGTCCTCTCTCATTTTGTATTCGTTCTCACCATATTGGGCATCAAAAGTGACCGTTGGTAATCCCCAATCATCCAATTTATCATAATCCAAGGTCATTTTATTGTCATGGTAAGGGAGAACTTCCCCAAAACCACCCATTCCAAAGGTCCATCCTCCTGGCTTAAGAATACTTTCTTTAAGGTCTTTTCCATAAGACATTTCAGCAATGGCATTTTCCCAATTACCCCTGCCGGCACCACCTTGATAGCCATATCCACGAATAAAATCTTTACTATTGGTTTTGCCTCCTAAGTTTCTAAACCTTGGAACATAAACACCACCAGGTCTGCGACCTTTATAATATTTATCTTCATAACCATCTAATTTTCCACCAGCACCTACATTAAGATGGTGGTCCATAATATTGCGTCCTAGTTCTCCAGAATCATTTCCCATTCCATCAGGAAAACGGTCAGATTTTGACTGCATCAATATAGAAGTTGATGCTATAGCGGAAGCGCAAAGGAAAATTACGTTGGCCTTAAATTCATAAACTTCTTTTGTAACTCTATCTATAACTTTTACACCAGTTGCTTTTTTAGTATCTGCATCATAGATAACTTCATGTACAATACTATCTGGTCTTAAAGTTAAGTTTCCAGTACGCTCTGCTGCTGGCAATGTTGAAGAGTTGCTACTGAAGTAAGCTCCAAAAGGGCATCCTCGACTACATCTATTTCTGTGTTGGCAGCGTGTACGTCCATCAAATTGTTTGTCACTATTTATATGAGCTACACGACCAGAGGTAATCACCCTTCCATCAAAATTTTCTGCTACTTTTTCCCTTACATGTTGTTCTACACAGTTCAATTCAAACATGGGTTCAAATTGACCATCTGGTAATTGGGGCAATCCCAATTTTTCTCCCGTAACACCTATATAAGATTCTACTTTATCATACCAAGGGGCAATGTCTTTATATCTTACTGGCCAATCTACGGCCGTTCCGTCAACTTTATTTGCTTCAAAATCAAGATCACTCCATCTATAACTGTGGCGGCCCCACATAATAGATCTGCCACCAACATGGTAACCTCGCATCCAATCAAAACGCTTGGTCTCATTATAGGGATGCTCCAAATCATTTACAAACCAATTCCGGATTGCAGCATCGGTTGTATATCCGGTTCTATGTTGCTTTTCTTGTTTAGATAGATCTTCACGACTTGGTTTTCCATTATTGGGGAAATCCCATACATCCATATGTGCAGTTTTATAGTCCTCTATATGGGTTACCATTCGGCCACGTTCCAACACCAAGGTCTTTAACCCTTTTTCACATAATTCCTTTGCAGCCCAGCCACCACTAATGCCCGTTCCTACAACAATCGCATCATACGACTCCTGTTCTTCATTAAAATAGAATTTACTCATTTATAGAATTGTTTATTTCATAAATTTATTAAATATAAAATTAATTCTTTACATTTATTCGCTACTCTTTTTGATAGAGTCGCACTATAACGTTATAGAGGATAAAAAAATTTAAAAAACAGAATGAAATTAAAAAGTATTTTAAAATATGTTTGTGCATTAGGCATGTCATTATTTTTATTAGTTGCATTTTCTTGTAGGGATACAAAAAAGAAAGAAGCAGAAACTGTAATTGAAGAAACTAAAGCTCCGTTTTTTAAATTATCGCTAGCGCAATGGTCTATAAATAAAATGATTAGACAAGACAGCGTGGACCCGTACACTTTTGCTGAAAAAGCAAAAAACTGGGGATTTGATGGTTTGGAATATGTGAGTCAGTTATATTACCCAGAGCTAGAGGCAGCAAACTTCTCTGATGAAGCCATGGCAGCTTTTGTAGAAAAATCGAATGCTGAAGCTAAAAAATATGGGTTGAAGAACATTCTTATTATGATTGATCGTCAGGGAGATTTAGCGACGTCTGACCCTATAGAAAGAAAAAAAGCTGTTGAAAACCATTATAAATGGGTTGATGCAGCAGCAGCGATGGGCTGTCACTCTATTAGGGTTAATTTATCAGGAAATAACGATGTGGAAGAATGGATTCCCAACTCTGTAAATGGACTAACGCAACTTGCTACCTATGCAAAGGGAAAAAACATTAATGTAATTGTTGAAAACCACGGAGGTTTATCTTCTAAAGGAAACTTGCTGGCAGAGGTCATGGAAAAAGTAGGAATGGACAACTGTGGCACATTGCCAGATTTTGGAAATTTTTGTGTAAAAATGGAAAGAAAGGACGATAAGTGGGAATGCACGGATATGTACGATATATATAAGGGTGTAGAAGAATTAATGCCATATGCAAAAGGGGTTAGCGCAAAAGCTTACAATTTTGACGAAGACGGGAATGAGACTAGAATGGATTATCCAAGAATACTTCAAATTGTAAAAGATGCTGGTTATAATGGTTATATTGGTGTGGAATATGAAGGATGGGATCTTGGTGAAGAAGAAGGTATTTTAGCTACTAAAGAACTGTTGTTGAATGCTGTAACAAAACTAAATTAAAACTTGCTGTAATAAATTATATGAAAGTTTTTTTTAACCAACTATTTGACTACAATTTTTATTGCAATAAAAAACTTATTGAAGAGTGCAATGCATTGGACAAAGTGCCAGAAAAAAGCATTGAGTTTTTTAGTCATAATCTTAATGCCCATCATATATGGAATGCAAGAATTTTAGGAAAAAAAGCAACATATGGTGTTTGGGATATTCACCCTATTAAAGTTTGGGGAGACATTCACTATGAGAACCAAAGAAGCTCTTTTGAAATAATTACCAATGCTACAGATTTTGAAAAAAGAATAGATTACGAAAATTCTGAAGGAAGATTGTTCACAAGTAACTTAAATGACATTTTGTTTCACATTATTAACCATTCTACTCACCATAGAGGACAAATTTTAATGGATTTAAGAAACAACAGTATAGAACCACCAAAATTGGATTATATTTTTTATAAACGATAAACAAACTAGTAAATTAAACAACCAAAATAATTAATTATGAGTACTGTACAAGTAAATAAAAAACAGATATTTTTAGCAGCATGTATCTCCTTGATTGTAACTGCCATGACGTTTGCCATTAGGGCAGGAATTCTTGACCAATTAGGAGCACAATTTGGTCTTAGTGACACTCAACTTGGGTTTGTAAATAGCATGGCATTTCTTGGATTCCCTATTGCAACGGTGATTGGGGGGCTTTTGTATAACAAACTTGGAGCTAGAAAACTAATGATTGTGGCCTTTATTTCTCATATTTTAGGTCTTGTTTTAACCATTTTTGCAGGAGACTTTTGGACTCTTTTAATTTCTACCTTCTTTATTGGTTTTGCTAATGGATCAGTAGAAGCGGCATGCAATCCAATGATTGCGGATATGTATTCTGATAACAGAACCGCAACATTGAACAAGTTTCATGTTTGGTTCCCTGGAGGAATTGTAATTGGAGCTCTTGTTTCAAAATTCATGACTGATGCTGGAATGGGATGGCAAGCGCAAATTGGGATAATGATTATTCCAACTTTAATTTATGGGTATATGTTCTTTAAACAAAAGTTCCCTGAAAGTCAAAATATTGAAACCGATACATCATTAAATATTAAAGCGCTTCTTTCACCCTTGTTCATCATTATTCTAATATGTATGACGTTAACGGCCATATCGGAATTTGGACCTCAGCAATGGGTAGAACGTATTTTGGGCAATTCTGGAGCAAGCCCGATGCTTGTTTTGGCAATGGTGACTGGTATTATGGCAGTTGGGAGGTATTTTGCTGGCCCCATTGTCCATAGAATAAATCCTATAGGAGTATTATTAATGTCTGCCATAGTAACAACAATTGCAGTATATGCTATGAGCCAAGCAGAAGGTTCAATGATATACTTGGCGGCTATTTTATTTGCTTTGGGAGTTTGTTATTTCTGGCCAACAATGATAGGGTTTACTTCTGAATACTTACCTAAAACCGGAGCTTTAGGAATGTCATTGATAGGTGGGGCAGGGATGCTTTCGACTGCAATTTGGCAACCTGTAATTGGCTCATGGTTAGATGGCGCAAAAGAGAAAGCAATTTCTTCGGGTATAGCTGAAGATGCTGCAGAACTGGTTGCAGGCAAGGCTACTTTAGGGAAAATGGTTTTCTTCCCTTTAATTGTTTTGATTATTTTCGGAGTATTATTTGCTATGAGGAAAAAACTAGAAGAAAAACGAGTAGCACAAGCACATTTAGAATAGATAAATATATTAAAGCTTAAAAAGTAAAATGGCAAAAAAGATTAGATTAGGAATTCTTGGCGGTGGAGGGGATTCCCTTATTGGAGTATTGCACAGAGTTGCATCATTCATCAATGATAATTATGAAATTGTAGGGGGTTGTTTTAACCCAGATTGGGAAGCAAATATTGCTTTTGCAAAAGAAATTGATGTCCCAACCAATAGGATTTATAAGGATTTTGACACCTTGGTAGAGGAAGAGTTAAAGCTTCCAAAGGAAGAGCGTATTCAGGTATGTTCTATTCTAACTCCAAACTTTTTGCATTTTCCAATGGCTAAAAAATTGTTGGACAATGGATTTCACGTAATCTGTGAAAAGCCCATGACCACTACATTGGAAGAAGCCAAAATATTGGAAGAAGCTCATAAAAATGCAGGAACTGTGTTTGCCCTTACGCATACCTATACCGGGTATCCTATGGTACGCCAAATGCGCGAAATGATAAAGGCTGGAGCATTAGGAAAAATACATAAAGTAGATGCACGTTATTACCAGGGATGGATAAATACCATTATCCATGACAAGGCAAAACGTTCATCTGTTTGGCGTTTGGATCCTAAAAAGGCAGGAATTAGTTCTTGTATGGGAGATATTGGAGTGCATGCTTTTAACTTGGTAGAGTTTACTACAGGATTAAAAGTAGAATCTTTATTATGTGATTTTAACTACCTCTATGAAGACAACCTAATGGATGTGGACGGAACCGTACTTATTAGAATGGGGGACCATGTAAAAGGTGTGATACGAGGAAGTCAAGTTGCTACAGGTGAAGAAAATGGTCTTGCTATTTCTATTTATGGAGAGAAAGGAGCTTTCCGTTGGGAACAAGAAAAACCTAATTTCTTGTATAAAATGAGTGATACAGAACCTACGCAGATATACAAACCAGGACATGCGTATAATTCTGAGTTGTCTTTAGATGGAACTAAACTTCCTGCAGGTCATCCAGAAGGTATTTTTGATTCCATGGCTAACATATATAAAGGTGCGGCTAAAGCAATTCGGGGAGAGAAATACAATGACGGGGAGTTTCCAACAATGTTAGATGGTGTTCGTGGAATGGACTTTATAGAAAGTACTGTAGAATCACATAAAAATGGAAATACTTGGGTAGAAATGGAGTAGTATTCTGTTTATTATAATAAAGAAGCCACTGGTTCTCAAAGATATTTTAGGGCAGTGGCTTTTATCTTTCAAAAACCTTTTCAAACTTTTCGCAGACGACTATCATACTTTCTCTAGGAACACGGCCATAAGTCTCCAGTTCTCTTTGATAATAGTCCCAATGTGTTTTTTTCCAATAATCAAGGCTTTGATCACCTTCGCCTTCTATTTTGGCATATTCAGCATCAATACTAAAAAAGGGTTTAAATCTTACTTCGGTTGTTCTAATGATGCATTGCGCTTTTCCGGCCCAATCTGTAACTATGGCAAAGTCACCTAGTTTTGGCAGAACCTCACTTCTATATTGTAATCCAAGCAAAGAATGGGATGTTGCCTTCTTTTTGTTGGCTAACACCAATTTAAGACATTCATTAGCATCCTTTTCATTATCACAAAAGTGCATCACCTTTGGAGTGTTTACAAATATATGCTCTAAATGGGCGTCCAAATAATCCCCCCATAAATTTCTAGCTGAAGCGTTATCCATCGTAAATTATTGTTCTAAATTCCTTAGTAATCCCTATATTTATAACTTTCCTTTATGATTTTTATTGAGTAAATAAAAATTAATTAAATATAAGGCATAATTTTTAAACGCTACCAGAATACAAAACCATCATAATATATTGAATGAATGAAAACAATTAAAGGACCTGCCGTTTTTTTGGCACAATTTGTAGATAGTGAAGCACCTTATAATTCTTTGGATGGATTATGTAAATGGGCATCAGATTTAGGATATAAGGGGATTCAAATCCCAACATGGGAATCATTTTTAATTGATTTGGATAAGGCATCAGAAAGCCAAACCTATTGTGATGAACTTAAAGGAAAAGTAAATTCCTACGGATTGGAAATCACCGAGATTTCAACACACCTACAGGGTCAATTGGTTGCAGTAAACCCTGCCTATGATGTAATGTTTGATGGCTTTGCTCCTGATGCTGTAAAAGGAAATCCAAAGGCTCGTACAGAATGGGCAATAGACACTGTTAAAAAAGCAGGTACGGCAAGTAAGAGATTAGGATTAACGGCCCACCCGACATTTTCTGGAGCTTTATTATGGCATACTATGTACCCATGGCCTCAACGTCCTCCAGGTTTAGTGGAAATGGGTTTTGGAGAATTGGCCAAACGCTGGCTTCCCATTTTAAATCATTTTGATGAACAAGGGGTTGATGTTTGTTACGAAATTCATCCTGGTGAGGATATTCATGATGGGATTACCTTTGAACGTTTCTTAGAAGCTACGGGCAATCACAAACGCGTAAATATGTTATATGACCCTAGTCACTATGTGTTGCAACAATTAGATTATTTAACTTTTATTGACCATTATCATTCATTTATAAAAGCATTCCATGTTAAAGATGCGGAATTTAATGCCACTGGAAAACAAGGCGTTTATGGAGGATATACAGATTGGATAGATCGTGCAGGACGTTTCCGTTCTTTAGGAGATGGGCAGGTTGATTTTGCAGGGATTTTCTCAAAATTAACTCAGTACGGATGTGATGTTTGGGCAGTGATGGAATGGGAATGTTGTATGAAATCACCTGAACAAGGAGCAAGAGAAGGAGCTCCGTTTATTGCAAAACATATTATTGAGGCCACCACAAAAACTTTTGACGATTTTGCAGGAGGTGGCACAGATGATGAATTACTAAAGGGAATTTTAGGATTATAAATTAACTTAGATATATGAAAAATATTTTATGGATAGCAGCTCTTATTATTGTAATAGCAAGCTGTAAAGAAAAAGCAAAAGAAGCAGTTGAAGCAGTAGAGGAAGTAAAAATGGAGGTACAAGAAGAAAGGGTCTCTTTGTTTGATGGCACTTCTTTTAACGGATGGCATGTGTATAATGGTGAAGGGGTTCCAGATGTATGGAAATTGGAAGATGGAGCTATGGTGTTTACACCATCTGAGGAAGGACATGGGGAAGGAGCTAATATAGTGACAGATAAAGAGTATACAGATTTTGTACTTTCCATGGATTGGAAAATTGGTGAAGGTGGTAATAGTGGTATTTTTTGGGGAGTAAAAGAATTGGATTCTTTACCCGAAGCCTATCAATCTGGTCCAGAAATTCAAGTTTTAGATGATGAAAGACACCCTGATGCTAAAGCAGGAACTACCCACCAAGCAGGTTCTTTATATGATATGGTAGCACCATCCTCTCCAAATGCTGTGAAACCTGCTGGGGAATGGAATACATGTGTTATCACTATAAACCATAAAACCAATGAAGGAATTATAGTCTTAAATGGTGAAGAAATAGTCACTTTTCCTGTTAATGACCCAGAATGGTCAGAAATGGTTGCCAAATCTAAATTTAATGGATGGGAGCATTTTGGAAAATATACAACTGGCAAAATTGGCTTGCAAGATCATGGAAATATGGTAGCTTTTAGAAATATAAAAATCAAAGAACTTTAAAATGAGAAAATATTGCTTAGGAGCATTTGCTCTTTTATTATTTATTGCCTGTCAGGAGAAAACAAAGGTGGAAACGGTGGTAGATGAAGGCCCAAAAGTTATTGTATATGAAGAGTATATGGGCGAGGGAGAACCCACAAAACCTGAAGAAACCGAGTTTTATGAACCAAAAGTTCCACAAGTTTCACCAGCAGTAAATGGCACACCACCCAGTGATGCTATTGTTCTTTTTGATGGGACTAATTTTGATGAATGGATTATGATGAATGATAGTACCGATGTAGTTTGGCATTTAAATGATGACAAAAGCATGACGGTAAAAGATAAAACAGGTTTTATACAAACAAAAAAGAATTTTGGCGATATACAGTTGCATATAGAATGGAGATCGCCAGCTGAGATAAATGGAGAAAATCAAAGCCGTGCTAACAGCGGTGTTTTTATTTCTGGTTTGTACGAAGTTCAGGTATTGGACAATAACAACAACCCTACCTATGTAAATGGACAAGTAGGCTCCATTTACAAACAACATGTTCCTTTGGCAATGGCCTCTGTTCCTACAGGTGAATGGAATTCGTATGACATTATTTATCACGCCCCTGAGTTTAATGACGAGGGAGGTAAAATTAAGTCTGGCACCATGACCGTAATTCATAATGGAGTATTGGTACAAGACCATGTAGAAATCAAAGGAACCACACCTTATATTGGTTGGCCAAAGAATCCTGCTCATGGGAAAGGTCCAATTCAATTACAAGACCATGGTGATAATAGCAGGGTAAGCTTTAGAAATATTTGGGTGAGGGAACTGTAAATGTTAGATTTTTTTACTGCGATAATAAATGGGTTGGTGATTACTGTTATTGGGTATGTTTATTTAAGATGTCCTCCCAAAGAAATAAATTGGTGGTATGGGTACAGAACAAGAAGAAGCATGGACAATCAGGAGATTTGGCATTATGCCAACAAAATTGGAGCTAAATCCATCTTCTTTCTTGGACTGTTTATATTGACGGTAAGTTTTTTGCTCTATTTTTTTCTTCCATCAACAGTGGTTGTGATAATTTCAACATTTCTTTTGTTGATAGGTATTGGAGCGGTAATGTATTGGTGCGAAACTCAGCTAAATAAGCATTTTGACAAAAATGGCAACTCCAAACCTTAAGAAGGATTTTAACTACCTTTGCCAAAATTCAATTGGTTTATGATTCAATCTATGACAGGCTTTGGAAAGCATGTAATGCAACTTCCATCCAAAAAGATAACAATAGAGATTAAATCCCTCAACAGTAAAAGTTTGGATTTAAATGCTAGAATGCCTTCAAACTACAGGGAAAAGGAGCTAGAAATAAGAAAAATCATTGCCAATTCTTTGGTAAGGGGAAAGGTGGATTTTGGATTGTACATAGAACTTACAGGGAACGAAACTACATCAAAAATCAATGAAGAAGTGGTGAAGACTTATATTGGGCAATTGGGCAATATAGCAAGTGGAGATGAACTTAAGTTACTAGAAATTGCCATGCGCTTACCAGATGCCTTAAAAACGGACAAGGAAGATATTGATGAAGAGGAGTACAAAGTGATACAAGAGGTGTTAAAAAAGGCCCTCACAGAAATAAATGCTTTTAGAACAGAAGAAGGCAAAGTTTTAGAAAATGATTTTATAGAACGCATTGCATCCTTGCAAAATCTTTTGCAAGAAGTTAAGGAAATGGATGGGGATAGGATAGGTACCATAAGGGAACGTTTGGAAAAAGCCGTTGCAGATTTAAAGGTAGACCTAGACGCCAATAGGTTTGAACAAGAACTTATCTATTATTTGGAAAAATATGACATCACTGAGGAAAAAGTGAGATTAAAAAATCATTTGGATTATTTTTCTTCTACATTGACTTCGGCCGATTCCAATGGTAAAAAGCTTGGTTTTATTTCACAAGAAATAGGAAGAGAAATAAATACCATAGGTTCCAAGGCGAATTTTGCACCCATGCAGCAGTTGGTAGTCCAGATGAAAGATGAGTTGGAAAAAATTAAGGAACAAATGTTGAATGTTCTATAATGAAAGGGGGAAAGCTTATCATATTTTCAGCACCATCTGGCAGTGGAAAAACAACCATTGTACAACATCTTTTAAGACAAGAGGAGTTAAATCTAGCTTTCTCAGTATCTGCAACATCCAGACCAAGAAGAGGAAAGGAAGAACATGGTGTTAACTACTATTTTATGTCTATTTCTGAGTTTAAAAATCACATTAAGAAAGATGATTTTATAGAGTGGGAAGAAGTTTATAGAGATAATTTCTATGGTACGTTAAAGAGTGAGGTTGAGCGCCTTTGGGCTGAAGGGAAGAATGTAATTTTTGATATTGATGTTGTTGGTGGATTGCGAATCAAAAAGAAATTTCCCAATGAAACCCTGGCAGTTTTTGTAAAACCACCTAGTGTGGATGAACTAAAGATTCGATTAAAAAAACGTAGTACAGAAAGCGAAGAAAAAATAAATATGCGCATTGCCAAGGCTTCGGTTGAATTGGCTACAGCGCCCCAATTTGACAAAATCATTAAGAATTATGATTTGGATACTGCTTTAAATGAAGCGCATAAACTCGTGGCTGATTTTGTCGGTGTAAAAGAGAACTAAAAAATGGCAAAGGTTGGACTTTATTTTGGCACCTTTAACCCTATTCACATTGGCCATTTGGCAATAGCCAACCACATGGTGGAATTTTCGGACCTGGATGAGGTTTGGTTGGTCATTACCCCACAAAGTCCTTTTAAAACCAAAAAAACACTTTTGGACAACCACCATCGTTACCAAATGGTGTTTGAAGCTACCAAGGATTACCCTAAATTAAAACCTAGTAAAATCGAATTCAATCTTTCCCAACCAAATTACACCATAGATACCTTGGCACATTTGGAAGATGAGTATGGAAAAAAACATCAATTTTCATTAATTATGGGAGAGGATAACCTAAAAGGGTTTCATAAATGGAAAAATTATAAAGTCATTTTAGAAAATCACGATATTTATGTGTACCCCAGAATTACAGAAAGTAAGGAAGAGCATCAATTTAAAGATTGTCCAAAAATCCATATTGTTGATGCACCAATAATTGAAGTATCATCTACATTTATTAGAAAGCAACACAAAGTAGGCAAAAATATTAGAGCCTTATTGCCCGATGCCGTATGGAAGTATATGGATGAAATGAATTTTTATAGATAGTATCTAACTTTCAAATAAAATATGCCTGTTAAGGTTTTCTTCCATTGAAATAAAGGCCTCAGTTTTTTTGACTCCTTTTATGGTCAATATTTTGTCTTGATAAATGGTTCTATAATGATGTATATCCTTGGAATGCACTTTAATAAATAAATCGTACTTGCCAGTAATGTGGTGTATTTTAACCACTTCTGGTATAATTTTTAAGGCTTCAATGACTTCATCATAAAATCGACTTTCACTTAGATAGACCCCTATAAAAACAGTTAATTTCCAGCCCATATGTGAATAGTCTAAACAAAGGGTAGTGCCATTAATTATGCCCATATCCCTCATTTTTTTCATTCTCATATGTACAGTTCCAGGAGAAATATCAATGTTTTTTGCGACTTCGGTGTAGGGCATTTGCGCATCTTCTGCTAATTGAGAAAGAATGCCAAGGTCAACTTTGTCCAGCTTGTTTTTCATCATTTAAAGATTAACTAAGATGAATTTAGCAAGAATGAACGTTTTTTTATAACTGGAATGCCCGTTTGGAAGGCAATAAAACCTATTTAGAATCTTTATAAATAATAATTATCAATATTTTGGCATTTTTTTAATTGATATGACAAAAAAAAACATAATTATATATGGATTCATGTATTTTTTTAAAGTTTTTTAATAAAATGAAAAAAATATCAATGTCATTTTTTCTGTTTTTTTGACAATTTTAAATTAACTTTTGATGCTAATTCTAACGATATAATATTTTTGAGCAAAAAAAATACAACATCGTTAGATTTCACTGAAATCCCTTTTTAAATAGGGGTTCCACACTTTTTCATAATTTTTTAATAGTCAGATTTTCTCTTTAACATTGCTGTAGTCATTCAATACAACGTTGTTTGATTGGCAGTAACCGGTTACTTCACACAAAGACAAATAAGTTTCCCGTCAAATAATTGATGGGGTTATAAAGTATTGTCAAAACTAAAACTCATAACTCAACCTTTAAAAGAATTTGTATGAAACAATTGTTATTAATGTTGTTGTTTATACCAAGCTTTTTTTCGACACTCCAGTCACAAGAGATTGGAGTATCGGGAAAAGTGACGGATGACAACGGTGAGCCATTACCAGGAGTAAATGTTGTAATTAAGGGAACAACTACTGGTACAACATCCGATTTTGATGGAAATTATTCAATCGATGCTCCTAGCACTGGGATATTGGTTTTTTCTTCCTTGGGATTCGGTACTAAAGAGATGCCTATTTCAGGTAAAACAACCATAAATGTAAAACTATCAACATCGGCTCAGGCCCTGGAAGAGATTGTTGTTGTTGGATCAAGAGGACAGGCAAGAACCAAGTTAACGACACCGGTACCGGTAGATGTAATTAACATAGCGGAACAATCCATAAATATTCCGCAAACAGATTTATCACAGATGCTTGCGACAACTGCTCCTTCTTTTAGCGCATTTGTATCACAAGGGGGGGATTTAGCATCACATGTTGCACCACCTTCTCTAAGAGGTTTGGCGCCAAACCAAATGTTGGTATTAATTAACGGAAAAAAAAGACATAGTTCTGCACTATTGCTAGGAAACCAAACAGGAACCCCTTCCAATGCTGTTGACATGAGCCTTATACCTTCTGCGGCTATAGAAAGGGTAGAGATTTTACGTGATGGAGCATCTGCACAGTATGGATCGGATGCCATTGCTGGGGTAATGAATATTGTAATGAAAAAAGGCACTAACAAATTTACTGGTGCATTAACTGTTGGCGGTTATCCCAATTCCCCACCTGATTTAAGTGATTCTGATTTGACTGATGAAGAAAAATCTTTGAATCGTGATACTGGAGCAGATGGGTTTAATTATCAATTTGATGGAAATTATGGTTTTGGCTTTGAAAATGGAGGGTATCTTAATATTACGGGAATGCTTAGACAAGCCAAACGCACAATAAGACCTACAGTTCTGGCTTTAAATAGAGCGCCATTGTACAGTTCTAATTATTTGAACAATCAGATGACAGATACTAATGGGAATCCTATTATTACAAATCCAGAATTAGTGACTGCCTTGGCAAACGGAGATGCAGCTTTAGCTTCTGAGTTAACAACAGTAGAGGGCCTTATGAATGCAAGAGATATAGAACAGGTAGATGTTGCCACTTATGCGGGACTTCCTGCTATGAATATAGGTACGTTGGCTTATAATTTTGAACTTCCAATATCCGATGATGTAAATTTTTATTCCTTTGGAGATATGGGGTTTAAATTCACAGAGGGTTTTAGTTGTTTTTATAGAAGAGCAGCACAAGCAGATCGCTTTAGTTATGAGCTATTTCCAAATGGATTTCGGCCTCAGATATATTCTAACCAGACCAACTTAGCTTTTTCAGCTGGTGTTACAGGAATGTTGGGAGAATATAAATTTGATTTAAGTAATACTTTTGGTACCAACTCCATGAACTTTAATATGTTCAATACATGGAATGCAAGTTTAGGTAATGCCTCCCCAACAGAAATGGATTTAGGGAAACATGCATTTACACAAAATACTGCTAACCTTGATATTTCAAGATTCTATGATGATGTATTGGAAGGTCTAAACATTGCAGGTGGTGTTGAATATAGAATGGAAAAATATGTTATAGAGGAGGGACAAGAAGAGAGTTTTACTGCGGGTGAAGCAGGAGTTTACACCGCATCCGAAGACAACGAAGTATTAATAGGCCCAGATGGTTTTCCTTTGGAAGATCTTTCTGGAAACCAAATAGTAGATGACGGTGGAAACCCTTTGGTTTTACCATATGCAGGAATTAGTAGGGAATTGGTGAAAAGTTTTGCCTTGAATTGTCAATGTTTTAGTGGCTTTTCCCCTGAGAATGCCAGTGAAAGTTTTAGAACTGTAATCGCGGCATATTTGGATGCAGAATTAGATGTAACGGATAATTTCTTTTTAGGAGCAGCTGTTAGATCAGAAAATTATTCAGATTTTGGAAGTGTATTTACTGGAAAGGTAGCTTCTAGATTATCTTTATCTGATAACTTCGCTGTTCGTGGTTCATTTAGTACAGGATTTCGCGCCCCTTCCTTACAAGAGCTTAATTATTCACATAGTTTCACATTTTTTGTTGATTTAGTTCCTTTTGATGGGACATTATATCCTAACAGTAGTTCAGCAGCAAGAGCCATTGGAGTTGGTCAATTGACTGAAGAAAAATCCACAAATATTAGTTTTGGGTTTACCACTAAACTTTGGGATAAATTGGATTTAACAGTTGATGCTTATAAAATAGATATTAAGGATAGAATTTTCCAAACAAATACTTTTAGTTCAGGAGATGCACCAGCTTTAGGACCTGTAATTGGTTCTGGTTTGGCAAACTTTAGAATAAATGGAGGAGATATCAGCACTAAAGGGATAGAGGTTGTTGCCAATTATAATACATATGTTGGAGAAAATAAATTGGGAATTGTATTATCTGGAACGTTTAGAGAGAACAAGTTTGAAGGAGCAACAGTACCAGACTTAAATACAGCTTTGACAGATGAGGAATTGGAAGCTAAATACGTAAGTAGATCCTCTATAGGCCAGTTTGAAACTGGTACGCCGAGCTCAAAAATAATAGGAACTATAAACTATGATTTTGGAAAATTCTCAGCTTTAGTAAGAGGAACTCGTTATGGCTCTGTTGAAGATTTGGATAATAACATGAGAACGTTATTGGATGGATCAACAGGATATGCAGATCAATTGTTTACACCAGAATTCACAACAGATATTGGACTAACATATAAATTTTCTCCAAGCTTAAGCTTAACAGTTGGAGGAAATAATATTTTCAATCAGTACCCTGAGATTCGTAGACACGAAAGAAGAACATTCTATCTGTATTCTAACTACCAGCAAGGCTCAAGTGGAGCATATTATTTTGGCAGATTAACATTTAGTCTATAGTAAAATTGCAAAAAACATAATTATGATAAAATTTATAAAAAAAATATCGTTTTTGTTCCTGATAATTTCTACCTTTTCATGTGAGCATGAAAGATTGGAGCCCGTACTTACCACTGCAGATGGAGGAGGAACACTATCAAAGTTCACAGCATATACAATAGAATCTGTTGATGCTGGAACTGATATATATGGAAGAGTTGTCTTTTGGGAAGATACTGCAGGACAGACCCTAGTGCAGGTGTCTGTATATAATACAACAGCAGGGGAAATGTACCCTACTAGCATTATGATGGGTGATATTGGAATGGAGACAACGTCAATGATAGATTTGTATGATGTTTCTGGAGATAGTGGAGAATTAAGTGTTACCAAGTTTTTTGCTATAACGGACACTTCTTTTTATGACACTGTACTAACCATGGATTCACATATAAACATTTATTCTGGCACAACAATAGTTGCAGCAGGGAGCCTAGGGGTTAATGCTGACCCAGTAGAATCAAATTAAAAACTATATAGAACCCATCATGGAAAGAAAAACATTAAGCAGAAGAGATTGGATTAGAACCGGTGCTTTAACAGCAGGCGGTATGACACTACTTCCTTATCTAGGGATAAGTGAAACGCCTAAGGCGCCATTGCTATTGAATGAAACTGGCAATGTAGAATACAGCCCTTTTTTCGAGGAGTATGTGTTGGAAGAGTATCCAAAGCCTGAGATGTTATTGGCAAAATTAAATGCCAATGAAAATCCATATGGACCATCACCAAAGGCTATTGAAGCACTTAAAGAAGTTGCTGTCAAAGGGAACAGGTATGCCTGGAGAGAATTATTTGATCTTATCGATAAAATTGCTAAGCACGAAGGTGTAAAGTCAGAAAATATCATAATGGGTCCTGGATCGTCTGATATCTTAGAAAAAACGGCGATGGTTTTCTTTAAAGGGGGCGGGAATGTGGTCTCAGCAGACCCATCCTATATGTCTTTAATGAGAGTGGCTGAAGCTACAGGAGGAACATGGAAGCCAGTTACTTTAAAAGATGATTGGTCACACGATTTGGACGCTATGGAAGCAGCTGTTAACGAATATACCAACTTGGTATACATATGTAATCCTAACAACCCAACAGGAACTATGACAGATGCCACCAAGCTTTTGGATTTTTGTTCTCGTGTTTCTGAAAAAGTTCCTGTTTTTGTTGATGAAGCCTATCTTGGATTTTTAGGGGATGGTGCTAAACAAAGTATGGTTTCTTTGATCAATGAGGGTAAAAATGTGATAGTAGCAAGAACGTTCTCAAAAATTCATGGTATGGCAGGATTGCGGGTAGGTTACGCAGTAGCTCAACCAGAAACTATTGAAAGAATCCATGAAATAACAAGAGGTGGAATGGGGATATCTTACACTTCTATTTTTGCCGCTATGGCCAGTATGGACGATGTAGCTTTCCAAGATAAGTCAAGAACCTTAAATTCCGCAGCTAGAGATTATGTGTTTACTAGCTTAAAAGATATGGGTCTAGAGCCTGTGCCTTCTTATACTAGCTTTATGATTTTCCCTATTGAAATGGAAGGAAAAGATTTTCTGGAAAAAATGACAGCTCTTGGAGTAGGAGTAAGAGCATTTAAATTTCTTGGAAAAAAATGGTGTAGGGTAAGTATGGGTACCATGGACGAAATGAAAATTTTCGTGGGCGCTCTTCAAAAAGTACTTGTTTAAACAATCAAATAACATAGTTAAATCAGGCATTGGATAATGGTTTTATACCATTGTCTGGTTTAACTATTTTTTTAAGTTTCCAAATTAATTTCACGTACTTATAACAGAATGACTTTAAGATTTTTCTTAAAGTGGCAAAAATATATTTTATAAAGTATGAATGTTGCATTACAAAAGACATTTGAACTGTTGCTTATTATTCTTTTAGGAGTTTTGCTTCAAAGAAAAGCTCCTAAAAAAGAGAATTTGGGTGGTTTAAAGACCATTATTCTAAGTGTAGCTTTACCAGCTACTATTTTTCTAGCTCTCTTAAAAATAAAACTAGATCAGTCATTATTGGCACTTCCGTTAATGGCACTCTGTTTTAATTTTTTGATGTTTTTTGCTGTAAAATATCTGTTGGATTTCTCTATTCCTATTTACGATGAAAAGAAAAAAAGGACTTTAAATATGTTGTTGCCATCTCTGGCACCAGGATTGTCTTGTTTTCCATTTATTATTGCCTATTTAGGCGATGACTTTTTAGCTTTGGCAGCTTTGGCCGATGTAGGAAATAAGATTTTTGGCCTTATTATTTTATATATGCTTGCCATGTACTGGTATAGAAAAAGAGCACAAAAAAATAATGCTAGTAATAAAAGTAAGCTTAAAAGTTTGATGCTCTCTTTATTGAACGAGCCTATAAACATGGTTATTATTGTTGCATTGTTAATGCTTGCTTTTGGTTTTAATATTTCTTCATTCCCAGAATTTTTGCAGAATACAATAGGTAGGTTAAGTGTTATTATGGTTCCGTTGGTGTTGCTTTTTATTGGTATGGCCGTCCGAATCAAATTTTCAGATTTTAGATATATATTTCAAATGTTGACATGGCGAGCTGGTATTACATTTTGTATATCGGCAATTTTTATTTTCTTATTGCCAGAACTGTCCACTGGAATGATGCTTCTTTTGATTGTTTTTCCACAGAGTTCTTGTAGTTTTTGGCCCTTTGCCCATATGAGTGCCGTAAAAAGCTTAGAAGACAAGGATGGGCAGAACAAACCAACTTTTGATTTGGATTTTGCTGTATCTGTTTTAGCTTGTTCCTTGCCTTTTTCTACACTTTTAATAATCTCCGTATTCTATTTTGGAGACTATGTAGCGAACCCAATGGCTTTGATAATTCTTGGAATCACCATGATTTTATTTTCTCTTATCCCTAAAGGAATCAAAGCGGTCAAAAAAAAAACTAAAAAACAAGAATTGGAAGAAGGAATTATTAAGGAGTTAGAAATTGAAGAATAACTTAGTTTTAAAAAGAACTAGTCTCAGTTAGAATATCCGTTCCAAGGTATTTATCATCTTTATTATAGTACCAAGCTCTTGTTTTTGGCATTTTAATACCTTGTATTTCCTCAAGACCATTTAAAATTATGAATTCTCCATCATTTTTACTTTCATCATGAAAAAATTGATAAATTTCCATAGCATACGTCTCTGGGTCAAAATAAAAATACCATGTGTCTTCACCAACTTTTTCATCATATGTAACCTTAATTGTTAAGTAGTCCTTTCCTCTAAAGTGTTTTGGATAAACTTTGGGATCAATATGCGTGCCTGGGTCTTTTAATTTCATAGGCAGCCCATATAGGTAGGTATAATAATCTTTCATCATTTTTGCTCGCTCACAAGTAAGCCTATGTATTTTAATGTCCTCTGCAGATAGTGTAGTGCTTCCATTTAAAGCAAGCTCACATATATCCTTACGTAAAATTTGCTCAATAATAATACTGTCCTTTTTTACTGTAAGATTAAAATAGCTTTCTGGCAAATCTAGGATTATATCACTTACTCTATCACTTTTATTAGGAGTTTGCATTGTAATGGACAGCTTTCCTTTAAAAGTTTGCCATGTCCCATTAGGGTCATGGTATTCAATGGCTTTATCAAGAAGATCTTGGCCAGTAAATTCTTGCCCTATAGCTATAATAGGGCAAAAAACTAGGCTGAAAAGTAATATATTGAGTGCTTTCATTATAAAGGGGGAGAATTTAACCTCCAAATTACGATTTTCCCTTTAAATATTTACATGTTGGCCATAGGTTTCCAAAAGATTCACCACGGCAATTCGTAAATGGGATTATTTATTACAACAAATCTAAGATTCAGGCAGGTCAATAGTCGCTGGTGGAACAGAACTATCATGCTTACCATAATACTCCTCTAACATATTCATTGTTGCGGTTATGAAATCTTTAGTTTCTAACAACAAAGAGAAATACAGCGTTGTATTTTTAGGGCTAGATTCCTCTGTACGGGTTCTAGCAACTTGTTTTTGAATTTTATCAGTAACCACATCAAACAGCTCCTGTTTATTATTTAAAATAGCTCCAATTTCTTCAAATGATTGATTTTTAAAGGCTTTTTGAGTAGTGCTTAGTAAGGTGTCTAACGTTATATTTATTTCCTTTAGTTCTTTTATTTGATTGTATTTTAATTTTTTATGGTTATTGTTAATATGCTTGTGAGTTATTTTAGTGATATAACCTAAGGATTGTACCATATCTTGTAAATACCCTAAAATATTAATATAAAAATCACTAGCTCCAATACTTGCTTCATCTAAATTTTTAATAAAATAAAAGATATTATCCCTAAGATCATCTATTTCTTCAGAAAGTTTTATAACACCTTTTTTATTCTTTTTAAGTTGATCCAAGTTCTGTTTAGCAAGCCCATTTATACTGGTGGTATATATTTTATTACTTCTAACTACAACATTGGCAATGGTTCCGGCACTTTCTTTTATTACACCCTGAATAGAACTGCTTTCCGCTCTATTTAGTTTGTCCTCTACCTTTATTTCTTTAATTTTTTTATTATGTGCTAGATAGTTTTTTCCAATTAAAAGGAAGGCAAAAATTAATAAACATACAATAGCAAAAAGACCGCCTACATGAATTAAATATGCAACCAAGGAAGCAGCAGCAAAGGCAGAAATTGCTGTAAAGAACCAACCACCAATAACATTGAGCACTCCTGCAACTCTATATACAGCACTCTCTGAACCCCAAGCTCTATCCGCAAGGGATGTTCCCATAGCAACCATAAATGTTACATAAGTTGTAGAAAGTGGCAATTTAAGTGAGGTCGCAATAGATATAAGTACACTGGCAATCATTAGGTTCACGGATGCTCTTACTAAATCAAAAGCAGGCAAATCTTGAACTTTGTTTTTGGGAACATAGACATGAGGTTGCTCAAATTGAATGTCAATTTTCTTCATTAAAGAATCTGGAACAAGGTAGTTTATACTTTGTGATGCTCGAACGGAGAATTTTACAATTTGTCTTGATAAATAATTAGGCTGAAAACGTTCTTCACCTTCATCCTGCCTTGATAAATCTACACTGGTCTTTACTACATTTTTAGCTTTAGAAGAAAACCAAAGGGTAATTACCATTATTAGTCCAGAAGTCAGCAATAAAAATACCGGAGTTTGTACGGCTCCAGCGGCTAATTTATCCATGGGATAACTACTTGCAGATATACCAGAGGCTTGCCAATCTTGAAAAGATTGAAAGGCAGCAATGGGCACCCCAATAAAATTAACCAAGTCATTACCAGCAAAAGCCATTGCTAAGGCAAAGGTTCCTAAAACAATAATAAGAATGTAAATATTCCATTTAGTGAATGTGGTGAATATCCAAGAAACAAGAAACCAAAGCACAAAATTCCCCAACAAAAATAGTTCTGGATTAGCACCAATAAACTCTGTTATTGAAGGGTCCAATATTGAAGCACTTTTTAGTCCTTTTACCAAAATAAAATAAATGATTGCAGTTATGGCAACACCCCCAAACGCGGCTTCAATCCACTTGGGTTTTTCTTCAAATTTAAAAGAAATTAATACTCGGGATATAAACTGCACAAGTGCCCCAATTGAAAAAGCAACGACAACAGATATTAATATTCCAAAAATTATTTCAGTGGCTTTATCTGTATTTATATATTGAGATAAATCAGAAAACCCCCCACCATAACCGGCTATTTTTACTAGAGATATTGCTACTGCGGCACCTAGAAGTTCAAATACAATAGAGACTGTAGTTGAGGTGGGCATTCCAAGTGTATTAAAGAAATCTAACAATAAGATATCTGTAATCATTACTGCTAAGAAAATAATCATGATTTCAGAAAAAACAAATTCTGTTGGATTAAAAATTCCTTTTCGAGCAACCTCCATCATTCCACTAGATGTTAGTGCGCCAAAGGCAATACCTATACTAGCAACAATCATTATAGTTTTAAATGATATTGCTTTAGAACCTATTGCGGAGTTTAGAAAGTTAACAGCATCATTACTCACACCAACAACTAAATCTGTAATTGCCAGAATTGCTAGCGCAACAATCATGAAAACATAAATATTCTCTCCCATACAAACTCAAATAAGAGCAAAAATGCTACTATAATTTTTTTTGCAAGTTAACATAAGGTTATGAAATGAGTCTCTGAGTCATAGTGAAGAACAGTGTAATGAAAAATAGAAATGGTTAATGGCTGGTTTTCAGTAAGAATAGCAGGATTATTAGTATAGATAACATACGCATAACATTGTAACATATTTATAATTAGACATTTACAATATCAATGTAAATTTAACGTTAACTAATAGTTGATTTATTGTAAAAAATATTTATCTTTGTATCATCCCAATAATTAAAAATATAAATCATGAAAAATATATTATCAATAGTTCTTCTGCTTGTATTTGTAGCAGCAGGATATTCTCAAGAGAAAAAAGAGTTCACTCTTAATGAAGAAACCAATTTAATAGAAGCAACTTACTACCACGAGAATGGGCAAATAAGCCAAATAGGGACATTTAACCTAGAACATAAATTGCATGGTGAATGGGTAAGTTATAATGAAGAAGGCAAAAAAGTTGCTGTAGGGTCTTATAAAAATGGAATTAAAACCGGTAAATGGTCTTTTTGGAGTAATGATGTTTTAAAAGAAGTGGAATATTCCAACAATGCTATTGCAAGTGTAAACGGAATTAAAACTAAGCCCAGTTTAGTGAGTCATTAATTTGTTTAAGAGAATAATTTAAAAAAATCCTGTCTTTTGACGGGATTTTTTTATTGGTAAATTTATTTATCAGAGCCATTATCTGTACTGGCAAGAGGAATTTCTTTTTTAGCAGTTAATGTTAGTATTGATAGGTCTTCTATATCTAATGTTTTAACAGCTAAAGCATGGTCTATATAAGTGGTCTTATTTTTTTTAACATGAACAGGAATTTCAACTGTTTCATACCCCGTATAAGTTATTTGTAATAGATACTTTCCGGCCTTAACTTCAGTCATCCTAAAATTACCATGAAAATTGGTTTGTTCTTTTTTTGAAGTACCCTTAAGAGAAATGTTGGCAAACAACAACGGTTCATTATCAATCTCTTTATCTACAATTGTACCACTTATAGACCCATAGTTCTGAGCAAATAAAGTTGCCGAGAAAAAAAGCAAACAAATAAAAAATAATTTCTTCATAAAAAGATTAAAATCAACTGCAAAGAAACTACCTGAATGTAAAGAAAAAGTTAACTACAGATTAAAAAATAACTTAAATTTTTTGGCCTATATAGTTTCGAATAATTATAGGAATGATACTATGATTTTAGTCTTAGATTAGGACAAGATTTCGAAACATATTGGAATGTTGAACTCAACTTATAAACATCATTTTCATGTATCTTAGCTTTAAATTTTTAATTAGAGCATGAACTGGGAACAATTACTATCCTTAAGGCGCCACGGCGATACTCATAAAAGATTACGTAAAGAACAGGATGAAACCCGTTTGGGTTTTGAGGTAGATTATGACAGAATCATATTTTCATCTGCCTTTAGGAGCTTGCAGGATAAAACTCAGGTAATACCGCTTTCCAAAACCGATTTTGTCCATACTAGGTTGACACACAGTTTAGAAGTTTCTGTTGTAGGGAGGAGTCTTGGGCGTATAGTAGGTAAAAAATTATTGGACAAGCATCCTTATTTGTCTGAAGTACACGGGTATAAATTCAGTGATTTTGGTTCTATTGTGGCCGCTGCTGCTTTGGCTCATGATATAGGGAATCCGCCTTTTGGACATAGTGGAGAAAAGGCTATTGGAGAATACTTTAAAACGGGCAATGGTGAAAAATACAAGAGGGAGTTATCTGAAAAAGAATACCAGGATATTATAGATTTCGAAGGCAACGCCAATGGTTTTAAACTACTTTCTGAATCCAAAGAAGGAGTTGAAGGAGGGCTTAGACTGAGCTATGCAACCCTAGGTGCCTTTATGAAATATCCAAAAGAATCACTTCCCAAAAAACCTACAACACATATTGCAGATAAGAAATTTGGATTCTTTCAGCCAGAAAAAGACTTTTTTAAAGAAGTAGCGAATGAATTAGGGTTAATACAAACTCGGAACGGAGAGGATATTAGTTTTTCTAGACACCCACTAACTTTTTTGGTGGAAGCTGCAGATGATATTTGCTATACCATCATTGATTTTGAAGATGGAATAAACCTTGGATTGATTCCTGAAGATTTTGCCTTGGAGTATTTGATAAAATTGGTGAAAGATAAAATCAATACCAAAAAGTACAACGCCATTGCCTATATGGAAGACAGGTTAAGCTATTTAAGGGCATTGGCCATAAATAGTTTAATACAAGATGCGGCTGATATTTTTATAGAAAATGAAGACAAAATTTTGAGTGGAAATTTTGATGTGTCCCTATTGGACAAAAGTAAATATATAGCCCAAACCAAGGATATTATTAAACTAAGTGTGGAACGTATTTATCAATCCCAAGAGGTTATAGAAAAGGAAATAGCGGGTTATAAAATAATTTCTGATATATTGGATGTGTATACGGATGCTTTGGTTCGTAAAAAAGAAGATAAGGCTTCTAATTATGATAGTTTATTGATACGTACTCTACCAGAATTTTATCAGAGGACCAACATTTCTTTATATCATATTTTGTTGAATACTTGTTGTTATGTGGCTAGCTTGTCCGATAGTGCTGCGGTGCACATCCATAACAAAATCATGGGAAAACAGCTTTAGAAATTTTCACCCTCAATATCTATATTAAAATATTTTTTCAATTTTTCTTCAAACTCTTTTTCTTTAAACTTCATGACATTTTCAACCCCTTCTTGAGTAATTTTTAATTGCTCATTGTTAAGGGTGATTCTTCCGTTTGTTTTTAGGATAGAAATTACTTTTTTCTGGGTGAAATGAGAATTCTTACTAGTTTGGTTATATTCACATCTCCCTTCAAATTCTCTGAGTTTTCGGGAAATGGTTTTAAAAATATATAAGGGCTTCAATTCTCCATCTTTCAATTCATTTACCTTAAGATAATCTGAATCATATGTGTCAAAATGAAATTGCCCAAAACTGTCATTAATTGTTGCCCCTAGTTCAATTTTTAAGGGTTCCAAAGAGAATTTTCCAAAACCTACATCTACCAAAAACTCTTCCTTGTTTATATTCACTATAATGGCCATATGGTCATATTCTGGAAAATAGGTCTCATTTTCATAGACTCTTGCTGAAATCATTTTTGCGTTAAAACCTATTTCTTTTAAGAGATAAAAAAATAAACCATTGAGTTCATAGCAGAACCCACCACGCTTGTTTATGATTATTTTTTGGTAAATATCGCTTACATCAAGACTGATTTTCTTACCATAATGAATGTCTAGATTTTCAAAAGGAATATGTAGTAAATGTTTTTTTTGAAGCTCAAAAAGAACTTCTTTGTTTACCTGTATTGGTTTGTGAAAGTGCATCCTATTTAAGTAAGCATCTATTTTCATATCTTAGTTTAAAACATATAACCTACACCTACACCTAAAAGTTGTTTAAACTGTATTCTTGGCTCACCAGACTTTATTATAGTGCCGTCGTTGGCAATTTCTTCATCGAACTTAATATCATCATCAAAAATAACATGGGTGCCAATGGAGGCATTTACGAATTTGTTTACTTTTAGATTTAGGTTTAGTTCCCAATCCACATCAACATTTCCAAAACTGTGCAAATAGTCAGTGTATAGATTTATCCTGTTATTCATAAGGATATTTTCGGCCAATGTGGTTTCCCAAGTATTGGTAATCAAAATTCCCAATTCCATGAATCTATTCTCACCTTCTTTAAGAATAGTTCCTTCGTCATTTATCAAAGCTTTTTTTACTCCAAAAGCCCCTTGGTTGGCCAAGTCTTGGTCTAGCACATAAGTTGCTTTATGTGTAAGAGGTGAAAAATAGAAGTTTAATTTCCCCCCATCTGGAATATAAGAAGTTCCTGCTCCAATGAATACATATCCTGGGGCCATAAACCTAGAAATAGGAGTGTCTCTATTTGGATATTTATAACCATTGGAAAACTGGGTGTTAAAACTTGCTTTTACAGAGTAGTACCAATTACTTATGGTGTCCCTACGAAAACCAAAGGTGGAAGCAAACCTTATTTCATCATTTGTTTTTCTCATTTTTCTTCCTTCCTGTGCATTTAAACCATATCTAAACCTAAGACTATTATCCCATTGGATGTATCTAAATTTATAGTTCCTTTCAAACTCCATGTTTCCCAATGTAGAAATAGAATTGTCACCGCCGGCATTCCAGTTCACAAAGGCCACTTCACTTAGTTTAAAATCTAACTTATTTTTCTTTGTCCAGAAAGAGGGAGGGATAAAGGGTTTGTATTTTTCCGTTAAAGGTTTGGTCCTTAAAAAAGATGGGAAAGGGGTTGCAAGAACCACCCCACGGGGTCTGTTGGCAATTTTAATATACACAGGCTTAACAACATCGGTTTTAAACCGAACACTGTCCAACTTGGAAAGGGCGGGGTTACGTTGCGCTTTAACCTGACAAAAAAGTAAAAAGAAAAAAGCAAATAAAATTGCTTTTAGCAATGGTTTAATTGGTATTATGTATTTCAAGAATGTAATTTTTAAGCGTTCTCATATCTATTTTGGCTATTTCATATAGCTCATTTACTTTTCCATGTTCTATAAAAACATCTTCAGCCCCAAATATTTTTATGGGTTTTGTACAATTATTTTCATTGGCATATTCCAAAATCGCACTACCAAATCCACCTATTTTACAACCATCCTCTAGTGTAATAATATGCTCATAGGATTCAAAAATAATATCCAGTTCCTTTGTATCCAAAGGTTTTATAAAGCGCATATTGTAATGCCCAATTTCTTTGAGGTAATCTAATTCGGCTAAAAGATCAGCAATATGATTTCCCATGGCTCCGATAGTTAATATGGCAATTTTGGAGCCTTTTTTTAACTCTTCAGAAATGCCTATTTCTATTTTTTTAAAAGACTGTTTCCAATTTGTTGTAACGCCTCTACCCCTGGGATACCTTATGGCAATAGGGTGTTCCAAACCTAATTGGGCGGTATATAAAATATTTCTTAATTCCACCTCGTTCATTGGAGCAAACAAAATAAGATTGGGAATACAGCGTAAATATGCTATATCATACATGCCATGGTGGGTTGCACCATCTTCACCAACTAGCCCAGCTCTATCCAAACAAAAAATTACAGGAAGATTTTGGATGGCCACATCATGGATGACCTGATCATATGCCCTCTGCAAAAAGGTTGAGTAAATATTACAAAAAGGAATGAGACCTTCTGCTGCCATACCTGCTGCCATGGTAACGGCATGTTGTTCTGCAATACCAACATCAAAAGCCCTATTTGGAATTTGTTCCATCATAAATTTAAGGGAGCTGCCTGTGGGCATGGCTGGGGTAATGCCTACAATTTTTTCATTTTGTTGCGCTAACTCCACCATGGTATGTCCAAAAACATCTTGGTATTTGGGAGGCATAGCATCTCCTTTTTTTGGTATTAGCTCACCTGTGGTTGCATTGAATTTTCCTGGGGCATGGTAGGCCACTTGGTCTTCCTCTGCTTTTTTAAGGCCTTTTCCCTTGGTTGTGATAACATGGAGTAACTTGGGACCATCCACTTTTTTTAAACGCTCCAACTCTTTTAGCAAAAGAGGAAGGTTGTGTCCGTCAATTGGACCTGAATAGTTGAGGTTTAGACATTCAAAAATATTTTCATCCTTGGCAATACCCTTTTTAACATTGGTGAGATATTTTTTAAGAGCCCCAACGCTAGGGTCAATTCCTATGGCATTGTCATTTAGGATAATGAGAACATTGGCATCTGTAACCCCTAAATGATTAAGGCCTTCAAAAGCCATACCACTGGCAATAGATGCATCCCCAATGACAGCGATATGTTGCTTGTCCTTTTCGCCTTTTAACTTTGAAGCTATTGCCATTCCCAAAATTGCTGAAATGGATGTGGAACTGTGTCCTGTTCCAAAAGCATCGTATTTACTTTCACTACGTTTTGGAAAACCACTGATACCACCCAATTGTCTATTAGTATCAAAAATCTCTTTTCTCTCGGTTAGTATTTTATGTCCATAAGCTTGGTGACCCACATCCCAGATTAATCTGTCGTTTGGTGTGTCAAAAATGTAATGTAAGGCAATAGTAAGCTCCACCACACCCAAACTAGCTCCCAGATGCCCTTCTTTTGTGGCAACAATATCAATTATAAACGCTCTTAACTCTTGTGCAAGATTGGGCAGGTCGTCATGGGTTAGCTGACGAAGATTTTCTGGAGAATCTATGGTTTTAAGTAGTTTCATCAATGGTTTACAAAGGTACATTAAATTGATTTTCCGAAGCATTAAAGAAAAGAGGCTAAAATTGTATTTTTGACCCCATGGATTTAAAGCTAGATGATGCTTATTTTATGAAAAAAGCCTTACAAGAGGCTGAGATTGCTTTTGAAATGGGAGAAGTACCTGTAGGTGCTGTAATTGTTGTACAGGATAGAATTATTGCGAGGGCACATAACCTAACAGAACAATTAACTGATGTAACTGCTCATGCAGAAATGCAGGCTATTACAGCTGCAGCCAATTTTTTGGGAGGCAAATATTTGCATAATTGTACTCTATATGTAACCTTGGAACCTTGCCAAATGTGTGCAGGGGCATTATATTGGAGTCAGATACCCAAAATTGTATATGGAGCGACTGATGTGGAACGAGGATGTAGTGTTTTAGGGACAAAATTGCACCCAAAAACAAAAATGACTGGTGGGGTTTTGGAAAATGAAGCGTCAGAACTGCTCAAAAAATTCTTTATTAAAAAACGTAATTTAAATTGAATGTATGAAAGCATTGTTAAGCTTATTTCTTTTGATTTTTTTGGTTTCCTGCTCACAGGAAAGTATAAGCCAAAAAATTATTTCTTCTTGGAAAGTTGATAAAATGCAACGGAAAATAGGAAACGGCTTTCAAAATATGGTCATAAATCCTAAAATGGCCTTTGATTTTGAAGAAGCAGGCAATGTGAAAATTGTAACTCATTTAGGACAGACCATTAGAGGAACTTGGATGTATTCCGAAAATGAGAAAGCTATTATAGTGACAGCTGAAAAGGAGACCAAAAACTTTGTAGTAGACAGTCTAAAGAGCAATATGCTTTATTTAACCTCCAATGATGTAAAACTGCATTTAAAAAGAGAGGAAAAATAAAACGCCCTAAAAATAGGGCGCTACATCATTAATCAAAATAAAATATTATTAGCTGATTACTTGCACTTGTGCAGCAACCATCCCTTTTCTTCCTTCTTCTTCTACGTATTCTACTTTGTCGCCTTCGTTTAACTCTACTCCGTTCAACGCAGTTACGTGAACAAAGATGTCTTTTCCGGTGTCGTCGTTGGTAATGAATCCGAATCCTTTGGATTCATTGAAAAATTTTACAGTTCCAGTCATTAAAATAAGTATTAGTAATAAATAGGTTAAGTACTAAGATATGTTTTTTTGCGCAGAAGCAATTAGAATGAACATGAAATATGGTGAAAATTATTGATTCTCAGGTTTTCCCTTTTCCTTTTTTTGCATTCTTTTAATATTCTCTTGTGTTAACATATATTTCTTAATTTTCTTACCCTTACTTTCATTAATTAGAAATAGGGGCATGGCAACAAGAAAGAGCCCTACTGTGCCTAAACCAATATATTTATTGCCAAGCTCCAAGGTCTCTTTTTTTATTGAAAAGCCATAACCAATGGAACCAAATGAGGCAAGGACAATAAGAATAACAAAGTGCTTAATTTTCATTGTGATGAATGTAATTTATGGAGCAAAATTAATCAACTTTCTTCTATAGGCTGTTAGTAGTTTGGATTTGGAAACAAAGCCGTAATATTTTCCTTCTTTAATAACAGGTAAGTTCCAAGCACCACTATCTTGGAATTTTTGCATAACTTGTTGCATGGTGTCATTTTCGTAAAAAATGTGTTCTGGAGCACCATGCATGTATGTTTCTACTGTAGTGGTCTTGTGCAAACTGGTATCAAACATAACTTCCCTAATATCATCCAAAAGAACTATACCTTCCAGTATATTTTCTTTGTCAACCACAGGAAAAATATTTCTAGTAGACTTAGATACAGACTCATGCAACATTTCACCTAAAGTCATTTCTGGGCTAACAGTTTTAAAATTTTTCTCCACTACATCATCTAATTGCATTAGAGTTAATACCGTTTGGTCTTTATTGTGGGTCAATAACGCCCCAGCATCTGCCAATTCTTGTGTGTAAATAGAATGGTCTATCGCATTTTTTGTTATTAAAAATGAAATGGCAGAAGTAATCATTAGAGGAACAAAAAGTTCGTAGCCACCTGTGAGTTCTGCAATTAAAAAAATTGCCGTTAACGGGGCGTGTAAAACACCCGCAATTAACCCAGCCATTCCAATTAGGGTAAAGTTACTCTCGCTTACATGAAAACCAATACCTAAATTATTTATTACTTTGGCAACCACATTCCCTAGAGCACTGCCCATAACCATGGTTGGAATAAAGATTCCACCAGAACCACCTGCTGCAAAGGTTGTGGTCATGGCTACTGCCTTAAAAATGGTAATTCCAAATAAAAGGGCAATTACCACCCAAATGTTACCCAAATACGTATCAAAAGGGGTTTTTCCTAAAGCTTTAATGTGGTCTCCTTTTAGTAAATCATTGATAAAACCAAAACCCTCCCCATACAGTGGTGGAATAAAATAAAGCATAATTCCTATGGCCAAACCACCAACTAAGAGTTTATATTTTGGGCTTTTAAAAGGTTTAAAAAGGGATAATATCCAAAAGTACATTTTGGTGAAGTAGATAGATGCAAAAGCAGTACCTACTCCTAGGAGGATATAAAATAGGGTGTCCTTGATTTCAAATTCATCTGTGATGGTGAAATTAAAAAGGACTTCATTTCCCAGAAAAAAATAGGAGGTAAGCACACCAGAAATAGAAGCCAGTAGTAAGGGTAAAAGTGATAGCATGGTCAAATCCAAACTAAAAACTTCTACGGCAAAAATTATTGCTGCTATGGGTGATTGAAAAATAGATGCGATTGCTCCTGCCGACGCACAAGCAATTAATAAGGAGCGGGTTTTTGCGTTAATGTGCAACAGTCTACCTAAATTAGAACTTAAAGCTGCTCCTGATGCTACGGCAGGACCAAGTAAACCTACAGAACCGCCAAAACCTACTGTTAAAGGTGCTGTTATCAGTGGAGTATAAATGTGTATAGGCTTTATTAATCCTTTTTTCTTGGAAAGGGAAAACAAAATTGAAGAAATGGCATGCTGCAACGGTTTTTTAAGAACAAACTTGACATATAAAAAAACAAGAAAAAGACCGATAATGGGAAGTATGAAGTACAGTTGATTGTTGGAAACAATAATCCAACTTTCTAACAACGCTTCAATAAAGTATGTTAAGTTTTTTAATGAAACGGCAGCCAAACCGGCTAAAAAACCAACTATTACGCTCATAATATGCGTAAACGTCTTATTAGAGATATGTTTGTATCTCCATATTAATAAACGTGTGAGCCAATTTTTCTTTTGCGTAGGCATACTACATAAAAATAAGTATAAAAAATCCCGCTAGAGAGCGGGATAGATTTTTTATTGAATATCCAATTTTAGATTTAGTTCTTTTAACTGCTCATCATCAATATGAGCGGGAGCATCTATCATTACATCTCGGCCGCTGTTATTCTTTGGAAAAGCAATAAAGTCTCGTATGGTTTCTTGCCCTCCTAAAATGGCAACCAATCGGTCTAAACCAAAGGCTAATCCTCCATGTGGTGGTGCTCCGTATTGGAAAGCATCCATTAAGAAACCAAATTGTGCTTTTGCTTCTTTCTCTGTAAAACCTAGATGTTTAAACATGGTGGCTTGCATTTCTTTATCATGAATACGAATAGAACCTCCACCAATTTCATTTCCGTTCAATACCAAATCGTAAGCATTTGCTTTAACCTCTCCGGGTTTTGTATCTAATAACTCTAGTTGCCCTGGTTTTGGTGATGTAAAAGGATGGTGCATGGCGTGGTAATGCCCAGTTTCTTCATCCAATTCTAATAAAGGAAAATCTACAACCCATAAAGGCGCAAATTCTTTAGGATTACGTAATCCAAGTCGTTCTGCCAACTCCATTCGCAGTGCGCTCAATTGAGCTCTCACCTTATTGGTAGTTCCTGATAGTACACAGATTAAATCACCTGCTTTTGCATTTGTTGTTTCGGCCCATTTTGCCAAATCTTCTTGGTCGTAGAATTTATCTACAGAAGATTTATAAGTGCCATCTTCATTACATCTACAATACACCATTCCTAAGGCACCAACTTGTGGACGTTTTACCCAATCTGTTAGCTTATCAATTTCTTTTCTAGTGTATGAATTTCCTCCTGGGACCGCAATACCAACTACCAGTTCGGCAGAATTAAAAACGTTGAATTCTTTGTGTTGAGCCACAGCATTTAACTCGCCAAACTCCATTCCAAAACGAATATCTGGCTTGTCATTACCATACTTTTTCATGGCATCATCAAAAGTCATTCTTGGAAAGTCCCCTATTTCAACTCCATTTATCTCTTTTAGTAAATGACGTGTTAAGCCTTCAAAAATGTTTAAAATATCTTCTTGTTCCACAAATGCCATTTCACAATCTATTTGAGTGAATTCTGGCTGTCTATCGGCACGTAAATCTTCATCACGGAAACACTTTACAATCTGGAAATATTTATCCATGCCACCTACCATAAGCAATTGCTTAAATGTCTGTGGGGATTGTGGTAAGGCATAAAATTGTCCTTGATTCATACGGCTTGGCACCACAAAATCTCTGGCGCCTTCTGGGGTAGATTTTATTAAATATGGCGTTTCAACCTCAATAAAACCTCCATCAGAAAGATACTTGCGGACTTCCATGGCCATTTTATGACGGAAGATAAGACTCTCTTTTACAGGATTTCTTCTAATATCTAAATAGCGATATTTCATACGAATATCTTCTCCGCCATCAGTTTCATCTTCTATAGTAAAAGGAGGTGTTATGGCTTCGTTTAGTATAGTGATTTTAGTTACTAGAAGTTCTATCTCTCCTGTTGGTATATTTGGGTTTTTTGATGACCTTTCAATAATTGTACCATCTGCTTGTATTACAAATTCACGGCCAAGAGTTCTTGCCTGTTCCATAATTTCTTTGGAGCTGCGTTCTTCATCAAAAACCAATTGTGTAATTCCGTAACGGTCACGAAGGTCTACCCAAGCTACAAAACCTTTGTCTCTTACCTTTTGTACCCAACCGCAAAGGGTTACCGTATTGTTTATATGTGATGCTCTTAATTCACCACAAGTATGCGTTCTATACATTTTAGTACTTATTATGGCTGCAAATTTAAGAAGTATTACGCAGCAGTTCTATGCAAAACAGTAAAATAAAAAACCCGATGACAAAATCACCGGGTTTTTAAGCTCAACAAACTAAATTAAGCAGCTACTGCTTTATGCTCAGCTGCTTTTCTTCTTTTGTGTATCCATAATTTAAGGCGGTACACAATATTAAATAATACGGGTACAATAATCAAGGTTAAGAAAGTAGCTACAATCAAACCAAAAATCACTGCTTTTGCCAAAGGTCCCCAGAAAACCACATTATCTCCACCTAAGTAGAAATGAGGGTTAAACTCAGAGAAAAGGGCAAAGAAATCTATGTTTATACCAACAGCTAACGGAATTAAACCTAATACCGTAGTTATTGCTGTTAGAATTACAGGGCGCAAACGTGCTCTACCTCCTTTTATAATAACTTCATTAATTTGGTCTCCGTCTAACATTTCATCATCACCCAGACCTAATTCGATTTTCTTACGATCTATTAGAATTTGAATGTAATCTAGTAATACTACACCGTTATTTACCACAATACCGGCAAGGGCAATAATACCCATCATACTCATCATAATAACAAACGACCAGCCAAATAAGATAATACTACCAAACACACCAATAAGACTCAAGAAAATTGCCGTCATTATAATTGCAGGTTTAGAAACGCCGCCAAATTGGAATATTAGAATGAGCATAATAAGTCCTAAACCAGTAAAAAAGGCCCCCATTAAGAACGTCATTTGCTTGTTTTGCTCTTCTATCTGGCCTGTATAATCAATATCAATATTCTTTGGCAAACCTTTATAGTCTTCCATTTCTTCTTGAATTTGACTTACAATAGCTCCGGCATCTGTAAATCCAGGTTTTAAACCAGAATAAACCGTTACCACACGTTTTGTATTCTTATGCTTAATGGAACTAAAAGAAGAAGTGTTTTTCTGTGAAGCCACAGCCGAAACCGGCACTTCTTTTATTTGCCCGTTTGCTGGGTCTCTAAAGATAATCTTCTGATTAAATAATGCGCCACGGTCGTATCTAAGGTCTTTGTTAAAACGAACATAGATGTCATAATCTTCACCATCTTTTTTATAAACACCGGCTTTAGCACCAAACAAAGAGTTTCTAAGTTGCATACCTACTTGCCCTGCAGATACACCAAGCTCTCCTGCTTTTTCTCTGTCTACAACTACCTCCATAGAAGGTTTTCCTTTATTTACATCAATCTTTAATTCTTCAATACCAGCTATGTTTTTGGTATTGATAAAATCGCGCATCTGTTCAGCAGTTTGGATGAGTTCATCATAATCCCTGCCTTCTAATTCTATATTGATTGGGTAACCAGCAGGTGGTCCAACGGGGTCTTTTTCAACAGAAATTGCTACGCCAGGATATACACCACGAAGTGTATCTTGAATACGTTTTCTAATAGCTTCTGTATCAATTCCATTTCTATATTTATATTCTACCAAAGAGGCCGTAATCTTACTTCGGTGGGGAGTGTCTCCTGAAGATGCGCCATCTACCATTGGATTTCCTGCTCCCTGTCCTACTTGAGATAAAGCTGAAGAAACAATAAAATTAGCCCCATTTTCTTGGAATTTTTGGTCCTCTAAAACAGCATAAAAACGTTCTTCTATTTGTCTTGTAATTTCATTTGTCTTTTCTATAGAAGTTCCTTGAGGGTATTCTATATAGGCATATATTTCGTTGGGGGTATTATCTGGGAAAAATTCAATAGATGTTTTACCAGCACCAACAGAAGCTCCAAAGAGACCAAAAACAACAAACAGGAATAACGTTGTTAGTCCAAAAAACCAGTATACATTTTTACCTCTAAGCGCATGTTTCAATCTTTTTTCGTAGAAATTTTCTAATCTTGGTAAGGCATTTTTTTGGAATCTGTTTGCCAATTTCTTCAGTACAAATTTGTATACCCAGAACATAATGGCAGTAAAAATCATTACAGAACCAAGTCCTTTCATGGCACCACCAAAAATCAATATTAATGTGCCAATAACACCTAAAATAATGCTTAGCTGAATTAGCTTTTTATTACTCAGTTCTTTTTCGCCAATTTCCATGAATTGGGAAACCAACATAGAGTTCATAAAAATGGCTACAAATAAAGATGCTCCCAGTACAACTGAAAGGGTAATGGGGAAGAATATCATAAATTCACCCATCATTCCAGGCCACATACCTAAAGGTACAAAAGCTGCTACAGTAGTTAATGTAGATATGATAATAGGAAATGCGATTTCTCCAATTCCTTTTTTGGCCGCTTCTATACGAGACATGCCTTCTTCGTCCATTAAGCGATACACATTCTCAACAACCACAATACCATTGTCTACCAACATTCCCAGTCCCATAATAAGTCCAAAAAGTATCATGGTATTTAGGGTATACCCTAACCACGATAAAATCACGAATGAAATGAACATGGACATCGGGATTGCAAACCCAACAAATAAAGCATTACGGAAACCTAAAAAGAACATGAGTACCGTTACCACCAATATAATTCCGAAGATGATGTTGTTTACCAAATCATCTACCTGTGTCATTGTTCTTGCGGATGAATCGTTAGCTATGGTAACTTTTAAATCTGGCGGAAAGTAGTTGGCTTTGGCATCTGCAACTATTTCTTTAATCACTGCTGCTGCTGCAACCATGTTACGTCCAGAACGTTTTTTAACATCTAGCATTACCACATTATTACCACTTTCACGAGCATAAGTGGTTTTGTCTTCGTCTCTAAAAATAACCTCAGCAATATCTTTAAGATAGATTGTGCCGTTTTCAGATTTAACTACAAAGTTATTTAGGTCACTTGGTCTTTCAATTTCACCAAGAATACGAATGGTTCTTCGTTGTCCGCTAACATCCATATTACCGGCAGAAACGGTCATGTTCCCATTGCTAACAGCTCCAAGAATATCATCATAACTTACTTTAGACGCCATCATTTTGTAGACATCTACAGCAATTTCTACTTCTTTTTCTTGTGCTCCACGAATTGTTGCTTCCTTAACTGCATCTAAATCTTCAATTTCATCTTGTAGGTATTCTGCATATTCTTTTAGAACTTCTACAGGAAAATCGCCAGACATGTTCACATTCATGATAGGAAACATCTCAGAGATGTTCATATCAAAAACTGAAGGCTCAACTTTTGCATTGTTAAAAGTTGGCCAATCTTCACCAGCTTTTTCGCCATCAACTTTATCTTTTACACTTTGCTTTGCTGCTTCTACAGTGATTTTTTCATCAAATTCAACAGTTATAATGGAATAATCCTCTTGTGATGTTGAGGTAATTTTAACCAAATTAGAAACGTTTTTTAGTTCCTCTTCTAAAGGGTCAGTGATTAAACGTTCAACATCTTCAGCAGTATTTCCAGGGTATGGCGTACTAACATATATTTTAGTTTCTTTAACCTCAGGAAAATCTTCCCTTGGCATGGCAAAATAGGCAGACAAACCCATTAGGAATAACAAGCCAATCATTACATATATAACCGATGGGTTGTTAATGGCCCATGAAGAGGGTTTAAACTCTTTTTCTGCGTTTTTTTTCGCTTTGTCCATTTATTTTATAGTTTTTAGTCTGTGATTAATAGACATTAGTTTTGAATTTGAACTTTCTGACCTGGCTTTACACTACGTGCACCTTCACTAATGAGAAATTCTCCCTTGTTAACACCAGATAAAACTTCTATAAAATCTCCATTTGTTTTTCCAGTAGTTATAATTTGTCTCTTAATTTCTGCTTTATTCCCCTCTGTTTCTTGAGTTACATATACATACTGCTCACCTGCAGCATTTTCAGATATAATTCCTTGCGGAATCATAAGTGCATTTTCATTGGTGTAATCGTTTATTTTTACCTTGGCCGTAAGGTTAGGTTTTATACTTCCTTTTTTGTTAGAAACAGGAATTTCAATTGTGTACGACCTGTTCCCCGGATTTATAAAATTACCAGTTTGTCTTACCTTAGTAACAACACTATCTCCTAGGACTGGAAAGTAAACGATGGCTTCTTTACCCTCTGTTACTGTACTTAAATAACTTTCCGGAACATCTACTTCTATAAACATATTAGATAAGTTCACAATCCTAAAAACTTCCGAACCTGGACCAGGAGAAACTACTGTGCCTTGATCCTTAATTACATCATCAATAATTCCAGAAAAAGGTGCCCTTATCGTTGATTTTGCTAATTGACTCTCCATTTGCTTTACGGCACTTTCTTGAGACTCAAAAGCGGCCTTTGCTTGTAAAAATTGAATTTCTGAACCTATTTTTTGCTCCCACAAACGCTTTTGACGTTCAAAAGTGGTTTTGGCCAGTGCTGTCTGTGTTTTCATTTGCAAAAGTTGGCTGGATAACCCTCCATCATCAATTGAGGCAAGTAATTGTCCTTTAACCACTTTTTGTCCTTCTTTTACGTAGACTCTTTGTAATGTTCCAGGCATTTCTGGGTAAATAAGGACATTTTGTCTTGTCATTACATCTCCTTGCGCTTCTAAGTAGTGGTCAAACTTTGTTGAGCTTACTTGTATTACAGAAACCAAAGGAAGATTACCATCTCCTTTAATTACGTTAATAACAGAATCTAGTTGATTTATTTGATTCTCTATATCCTTTTGTTGTGCAACAATTTCTGCTCTCTTACTGGTAAGAACCTCAATATCATTGCTCATGATAACACTTTCAATAGGATTGTCTTTTTTTCCACAGGAAGCAATAAAAAGGGTTAGAATGATTAAGAATGGTATTCTTTTCATGGTATTATAATTTATATGATTGACGTTGTTTAATTGTTATATATTATCTCTAATGCTGTTTTCTTATTGATGACATTTACCATAGATTGTAAATATTCTTGTTGAGAAGCATATAATTGTGTTTGAGCCTGTCTAAGCTCAAAGCTAGATGCTAGTCCTTCAAAATATTTTATTTGGTTCTTCTTTTCTATACGTTCTGCCAAGTTTAAATTTTCCTTGGTTGTTTTGTATTCTTCAATAGCAAGGGTGTAATTGCTTTTGGCATTTTCTAATTGAAGACGAATTTGTTCTTCAGCTTCTGTTAATTGTGTTTTAGCTTTTTCTAAGGCAATTTTTGCTCTTTGTGTACTAGCACTTCTACCTAGAGAACTAAAAAGGGGAATATTAAGGTCAAAACCTAGAATGGAAGAATCGAACCATTGTTGTTCACTCTTTAGAAAGTCAAAACTGTCGCTAAAAGAAGATGATCCATAATTTACAAAAGCATTTAGGGTTGGCAGTGCTCTGCTTTTAGCAAGCTTTAGTTCCAATGCACGTTGTTCATTAAGATTGGTTGCCAGTTTAAAGTCAACATTGTTATTAATGTTTAAATCAGTTTCCACTAAATCATAATCAATTTGTTTTTGAGTCAAAGTATCTAAGTCCTCAGCCAAACCCGTTGGGGAATCAATAGGAAGTCCCATTACCAGATTTAGCATCTGCAACGTAATCTTCTTAAGTCTAATGGCATTCTTTAATTGATTTTCCACTGAGGAAAGCGTAATCTGCAATTGTTCCACGCTCTCTTCTTCACCAAGACCATTTTCAAATATTTTTTGTGTCTCATCAAGGTTTTTTGCCAAAGTAGTTTTATTGCTTTCCAAAATGGTAACACTTTCTTGCGCCAACAAAACATTGCCATAGGCTTCCACAACGGCTTTTCTAACCTCTAAATCGGTCTTTTCTTTGTTATTAGCACTATAATCTAAGAATGTTTTGGTTGCCTGTACCCCCACAATATAAGAGCCATCAAAAATTTGCTGTCTTAAAGTAGCTGTGGCACTCATAGATTGCGCTTGTCCAAAAACTACTTCTTGATACGTGCCAGGAGCACCACCAAAAAATTCAGCCGGAATTTGTGTTACAGGTTGCTTAAGTTGATTGGTATAACTTACACCACCACTTATTTGTGGTAGTCCAGTAGCAATAACTTCCCATTTCTGTTTTTGGGCATCTACTAAATCCCTGTCTGCATTCACTGCACTATAATTATTTTCCAAGGCGAAAGCAATAGCTTCCTCCAACGTATAATTAGTGGCTTGTTCTTGAGCAAAACTAATTGATGTTATACAGATGGTTAAAAATGTCAAAAATTGATTTCTCATTTACTGTTGATTTGAATTGATGATTTTATTTAATATAGTTCTACCTTTTGGTGTAACTATACCCCTAAGGTGATATTCTAGATAGTTGTCCATGAGCTCTGTCATGGGGAATATGGTTTGCGGAAAAACCTCAATATTTTTAATGCTCATAGCACCAGAAAAATATATTCTGGAAACAAAGGCAATGTTTAGATTCTCTCTATAAATACCCATTTCTATACCCTTGTTAAGGTTTTCCACCACGCATTCTCCCATAACCTCATATTGTTTATTGCGCAGTGCCTCATATATCTGTGGATAATATTTTTGTAATTGATATTGTGGAGATGATTTTTCATTTTTAAGGTGAACCATCATATGCTTTTTAATTTCATACAGTTCCTCAATTGGATTTTTGTTTAAGGAACAAATGTTTTCTATCCCTGCAGAAATTTTCATAAAAACATTCATAGTACATTCCCCAACTAGTTTTGTTTTGTTTGGAAAATGCGCATAAATGGTCTTTTTAGAAATGCCCATTTTGTGGGCCAAATCATCCATAGTGACACTCTTAAACCCAAGGTTTAAAAATAGTTCTGTTGCCTTTTCTATAATTTTAGTCTTCATAAGAGTCGGCAAATCTAAGTCAGGAAACTTTAAAAACAAAAAAAGTTTCCATAGTTTTAAGATATTTTAACATTTACCTAATATGCAGATCTAACTCAACAGTAGAACTTATTCTTCTTTTTTGTTGCGTTTTATATAGTCTTTAAAGGCAGCTTCACCCTCTTCTTTCCAGAAATCATCATAGTGGTCCCATTCAGCAAAATCTTTTCTTATAGGGTCACATTTTTTTCTATTAAATTTATTTTTATGCTTTCTACCACCGGAATCACAGTGGCCAAAACCAAAAAATAATTTTGCCAGAATAAGAATACCAACAGCTTGCCAATAACCAATCATGCCTAAACCGAATAAATCTGGCATTAACCAATTCCATAATCTCATGACTATATAACCCACTAGAAAGGCCATTATGATACCAAAAATGACAGCAAAAGTTATTTTAACTACCTTGGTCATTCCTTTTTCAAACTTTCGTTCCATTCTTTGTTCAAATCTATTTTTATGTTCCATTTTGTTAAAGTTTTATACAATTACTTCTATTTCTAATTTTTTAAATAATAAGGAAATTGCCCTGTGTCTTCTGGACATTAGAGTTCCGGGGGAAATTCCAGTTTGTTGCGCAATCTCATTGTAGGTATATCCTTCAAAATCAACGGCAAGAATAATATCCCTGTAAGAAGGTTTAAGGTCTAAAATGGCTTCTTTAAGCTTTTCCTTTAAGTGATCGGGATACTCATAATTGGATTTTCCGTAAAACAGTTCAGCAAACTCTGTCCAAAAATTCTCCAGTTCCTCATCACCGTATAATTTTTCTTTTCTTGTACGCATTACATCTATAATTTTGTTCCTCAACGAGTTGTAAACAAAGCCGGCGATATTATTTATAGGGATGGCATCAATTGGTCTAGAGAAGACTCTAAGGGCCACATCTTGTATAATATCTTCAGCATCACTATCCACCGTTTGGTCAATTCTGGACCGCACATAACCCTTTAAAGAGCCATATTCTTCTTTAAAAAAGGTATTTAGTTTTAAGTAGTTTTCTTCTTCAGAAACCATTTAAAGGTTTTTAGTGTCGGTTTTCAGTTATAAAGACGAAGTTTTTAGAAACCATTGCATTATTTGACGAACTATTTTCAATATTGTTTCATTTTGCCGAAAAGAATGTTCAAAAAATGAAGTTTGTTAAAATGAATGTATTTTTGAACAAAATTGGCTTAATGCATACAGTTGAGGAGTACCGGGAAGCATTTATAAAGTATCTAAAGAGTAAGGTGAAAACCAAGGAGCCTAAAAATCTTTATGAGCCCATAGTCTATATTTTGGAATTGGGAGGCAAACGCTTGCGTCCTGTCTTAACCTTACTCACTGCAGAAATTTTTGGAACCGATTATAAAAAGGCATTGGATGCCAGCTTGGCTGTAGAGATTTTTCACAATTTTTCTTTGGTGCATGATGATATTATGGATGCCGCACCCTTGCGAAGGGGAAAAGAAACAGTACATAAAAAATGGGATGTAAATACTGGAATTTTATCTGGGGACGCCATGTTGATTACTGCATATCAACTTTTTGAAGGATATGACAATACCATATTTAAAGACTTGGCCAAAGTTTTTAGCAAAACAGCATTGGAAGTGTGTGAGGGACAGCAGTATGATATGGATTTTGAAAATAGGGACGATGTGGACATTCCCCACTACCTAAAAATGATTGAGTACAAAACCGCTGTTTTGGTTGCAGGTGCTATGAAAATGGGAGCCATTATTGCAGAAACTTCTGATGCTAATAAGAACGCCGTGTACGAGTTTGGTAAAAATTTAGGTATTGCTTTTCAGTTACAGGATGATTATTTGGATGCTTTTGGTGACCCTAAGACTTTTGGAAAACAGGTTGGGGGAGATATTATAGAAAACAAAAAAACTTTTTTGTTTATAAAGGCAATGGAAACAGCGACCCAAGAACAACAACAAGAATTGGGAGATTTATTTTCAATACAGCCTAACGACCCACATTCTAAAGTTACCACCGTAAAAGAAATTTTTATAGAAAGTGGCGCGGCGGACTTGACTAAAAAAGAAATTGAAAACTATACCCAAAAAGCGCTTAATGTTTTGGATTCCATGACCATAGATGGGAGTAAAAAGGAATTACTGCGCCATTTTGGTATTAAGCTAATGAACCGAGAGGTTTAGGGAGTACTTTTCTTGGATTTTCTTCTCTTACGAATTAAATAAACAGTGAGGCCTATTGCTGGTAAAATCAATAAATACCAATTGCTCCACAACCCTTTCTTATATAAATATGTGCCCAAAAGGCCTAGTATTGTCCATTTTATAATCACATATCCAATACCCAATAAAATCCCCTTTTTTAAAACCTTTTTCATTTTTCTAGAATAAAGTATATCGTAAACCTAAAAACCCTCTATTTCCTTGATTGGGACCATAAACATAAGATGGATCAAAAGTTAACCCATAAGGATTGTCGGGAGTAATTTGAGCATCTCCATTGGTGTCAAAAATCACGTTTTTATCAAAAGGGTCATTTGATCTAGCAATAATGAACTCATTACCTTTATTAGGCGTCCAATTAAGTAAGTTTTTAACGCCTCCATAGATTTCAAAATTTGTAATACCCTTATAGGTTAATTGAATATTTTGAATACTCCAATAGGGGGAATATTCTTCTCTTGGATCGTTAGTTCCCAACAAGGGTAACCGCATAGGGCTGTATAGGTTTCCTGTATAGTCCATACTTAAATCTAAAGACCTAAAAGTGTAGGACACATTCCAAGTACCTGTAAAGCGCTCGGTCAAAATTTGTCTTGTTTTAATTCCGTTTTCGGTATTGCTTACATCTTGGTAAGTTGCACCCACTAAAACTTTTAATCCGTTTGCAAAAACAACATCCGCATTGGCACTAATTCCCTTGGAAATAGATTTTCCATCCAAATTGTCATAAATTATTTGGTTGGGATTGGTATCATAATCCGGTAAAATAATATTCTTGAAATGGGTGTAAAAGAGAGAAGCATCCAATCCCACAAAAGTACCGTTGTCCCCATATATTTTTTTAAGATAATTTAAGTTTACGTTCATAGAACGTTCTGGTTCTAACTCTTCCGTGATTATTACATCTCTTGAGCCTGTAAGAGCAGCATGCTCTTCTGTAAAAAGGTTAACAACCCTAAACCCAGAACCGGCATTGATTCTAAAGATATCATTGTCGGTCAGTTTCCATTTATAAGCTGCCCTTGGGGTGATAATGGTACCATGTCTTTTATCATAATCATATCGTAGTCCAACCAAAAGGGAATGTTTTTGGACAAATTTTAGTTCGTCTTGTATAAAAAGACTGGGTATCACCACCTCATTGGCATTTACAGTTGCAGTTGTATTATCGTTGTAAAATTGGTATTTAACTGAAGTTCCTAATAATAAATCATGATTGCCAAGTTCCTTATCCCATGTTAGTTGGCTAAAACCAATACGTTGTTGTGCTAGATAGGGGACATCACCGTAAACCGAATTTTGGTCATGGTCGTTGTATGAGAAAGAAAGCATTAATTTTTCAATTGTTGGAAGTTGGTATTTTGCCAAAACTTCCCATCTACGGGTATAAATACTTTCTCCATATATTTCATTACCTCCTCTAAACTCAGGTGTCCATTGCATTTCACCTCCCCAACGGTTTTCATAAAAATAACGCCCAACCAAGGAGAACATTCGGGACTTGTTTCGTTTAAAGTTCCATTTTTGAAAAATTGAAATTCTATTTTGAAGTGTTAAATCGGTAAAGTTGTCACTGTTATTATCTATGGTCTCATTGAAGTTGAAATAGTTAATACCAAGTAGGACAGTTGCTTTTTTACCAACAGGAATTTTAGCTCCAATATCCAAATTATGTTCTCCCCAGCTTGATAAAAAAGTATCAGCAAAAAAAGCAGGGGCATTCATATCATTTTTGGTAATAATATTAATGAGTCCACCAACTGCTTCGCTGCCATATAGGGTTGAGGCAGGTCCTTTAACGATTTCAATTTGTTCTATAAGGGAGTTGGGAATTCCCGAAAGACCATAAACAGTACCTAACCCGCTAACAATGGGCATACCATCAATTAATACCAATGTGTATGGACCTTCCAAACCATTAATATGAATGTCCCCTGTGTTACAGACATTACAATTAACCTGCGGGCGAACGCCGTTTACATTTTGTAATGCTTCAAAAATATTGGGTGTGGGGTTTTTCTTAAAAAATGTGGGTTTATAAATTTCTACAGGAACAGGGCTTTCCAACCTACTTACTGGTTTTAGAGTGCCACTAATTACTATCTCGTCTAAAGCCACGGTAGAAGCTTTTAGCTTTATGTTGATTGTTTTTTCTTCCCCATTATTAATATGAAAAGCCTTTTTATATGGTAAATAACCAATGACAGAAGCAACTAGCACATAATCTCCTTTGCTTAAATAGGATAAGATATAATTTCCGTTTTCGTCAGAGGAAGTACCAATTGAGGTCCCCTTAAGATATATATTGGCATAAGCTATGGGATTATTCCCTTCAGAAATCTGGCCTTTTACGGTTGCGTTTTGCGCGTAAAGAGCTGTGCCAGCAAGAATTTGCAGGAATATGAAGGCAAAAAATGATTTTAATTTCATTTAAACTAGGCGAAATATAAATTTAGACAAAACTAAAAATTTGTTTTTATATATAAAAATGTATTTTTGTATTAATCGACATTGTTATAATGACTCAATCAGAAGAAAATTATATAAAGACTATTTTTCATTTAGGAGGAAACAAAACTAAACTCATATCCACAAATGCCATTGCAGAGCAAATGGAAACCAAACCCTCCTCTGTGACCGATATGGCAAAAAAACTGGCAGAAAAAAAGTTGGTCAATTATATAAAGTATCAAGGAGTTTCATTGACGGATTTAGGAAAGAAAACAGCATTATCAATTATAAGAAAACACCGTTTATGGGAAGTGTTTTTAGTTGAGAAGCTAGATTTTTCTTGGGATGAGGTGCATGAAGTAGCGGAACAGCTAGAGCATATAAAAAGTGAACAGCTAATCAATAAACTAGATGAGCTATTAGATTTCCCAAGATTTGATCCACACGGTGACCCTATTCCCACCAAAAATGGGGAGTTTAAAGAGAGAATTAAAAAGCTATTGAGTGAAGTTCCGTTAAATAGTACTGGGATTTGTGTTGGGGTAAAAGATTCAACTGCACCTTTTTTAAAATTTTTAAGCAAGAATAATATTGCTCTTGGTCAAGTAATAAAAGTTGTGGATAAAGAGGAATTTGATGGTTCTTTGACTATTGAAATTAATAAAAAAAAGATGAATATTTCCAATCAAATAGCATCTAACCTATATTTAAAAATTGATGAGAAATGATACAGACTGTAATTGATTATTTTGAATCTATAGACCCTATCCTAGCGGCATTCTATGCCACCTTGTTTACATGGGGTTTAACTGCTGCAGGTGCAGCATTGGTCTTTATGTTCAAGACAATGAACCGTGCCGTGTTGGACGGTATGTTAGGTTTCACGGGTGGTGTCATGGTAGCGGCCAGTTTTTGGAGTTTATTGGCACCAGGAATAGAAATGAGCCCTGGAGAAGGATTTGTAAAAGTAATTCCAGCCGCAATTGGATTTTTATTGGGTGCCCTGTTCCTTTTTGGGTTGGATAAAGTGCTGCCGCACTTACATATTAATTTTAAGGAAAGTGAAGCAGAAGGAGTAAAAACACCATGGCACAGGACAACCCTTTTAACCTTGGCAATTACCCTGCATAATATTCCTGAGGGGTTAGCAGTGGGTGTTTTGTTTGGAGGTGTAGCTGCCGGATTTGATGGGGCAACCATAGGTGGAGCAGTTGCTTTGGCCTTAGGTATAGGATTGCAAAATTTCCCAGAAGGTTTTGCAGTGGCCATGCCTTTACGCAGACAGGGGTTAAGTAGAAGAAAAAGTTTTATGTATGGACAGGCTTCTGCCATGGTTGAACCCATTGCAGCAGTTTTGGGTGCATGGGCGGTAATGACATTTCAGCCTATTTTACCTTATGCCCTTTCTTTTGCGGCTGGGGCCATGATTTTTGTGGTGGTTGAGGAAGTAATTCCCGAAACACAGCAAGACAAATACACTGATATTGCCACAATGGGCTTTATTGCCGGCTTTATCGTGATGATGAGCTTGGATGTAGGGTTAGGTTAAATTTGTTTTTAATAGCAGAAATATTTTTTACTCACTAATAAGATTAAAAATACCTTTGGTCAAGAAAGTACTGGTAGCATCAAATTGACTTACATTTTTAACAGCTGTATAGCCACCATAAGTATTGCCTGCTTGAATTTCCACTTGTTTAAAAGTATAATCAGTTTCATTTTTAGAATCCACTAGAAGCACATAGGAAATATTATTTATGGTAACGATTGCTTCTGTCGGCAAGGCCCGTTCCAAAAAGGAATCTGTGATTATTGAGGCATCCACAAACATCCCTGTTAAAATGTTTTGATTGGATTCATCTTTAAGATGTCCGTGTACTTTTATGGTTCGGTTTTCATTAATTGAGGTGCCTATTAAATAAACTTCCGCTTCATAGGTTTCATTCGAAGCTTCTGGTATAACAAACTGTATTTGTTGTTCTTTTTTAATTTTCATGATGTCTTTTTCAAATACAGACAGCTCTAAATGAATATGGTCGTTATCAATAATTTCCAAAATGGACGTTGCCGGGGAAACAAACATTCCTTTGGTTATATTGACTTTTGTAATACTTCCACTGATTGGGGCGTAGATGGGAGCCGTTGTGGTAATTATTCCATTTTCAACATTGGCTATGGAGATATTGAGCATGGATAATTTTTTACGGAGACCGTTGTGCCTTGCAAGTGCGGTTTTATATTCACTCTCAGATTGGAGATACTTTTTTTGAGAACTTATATTTTCATTAAAAAGGATTTTTTGGCGGTCATATTCAGATTTTAAGTAAACCAAACTTTCACTAAGTTCAACATAGTTCTGTTGCATGGTCACAAATTCTGGATTTTCAATGGTGACCAATGCCTGTCCCTTTTTCGCGGAATCCCCTATTAAAAATGGGGTGTTTTTAATATAACCACCCATTGTGGCACTTACGATCACTTTATTCTCTGGCGGAACATCTATCATTCCATTGGCCTTAACAACTATAGGAAAAGATTTTTCTTCCAAGCTTCCCATTTCCATGGAACCCTTTTCAAATTGTTCATGGGAAATATTGATTAGGTTACTGGCAGTTTGTGTATTATTCTCAACAGCTTCAGCTCCTTTTTTTTCAGAAGAATTGCAACTAGAAAAACTTGCTGCTAGTCCTATGATGGCTATTTTATATATGAAATGTTTCATGAACATGATTTTAAAGAGTTAGGTAATTAATATTGATGACTGTTTGGTTGTATTGGTTAAGATTGTCCAAATAACCAAGCTTAACTTCATAAGCGTTTTCAATGCTCTGTATATATTGAAAAAAATCTATTTCCCCATTTCTAAAACTTACCATGGCAGTTTTAAGAATTTCATCGGATAGGGAGGAACCTTCTTGTTCATAATAGAATAGGGCCTTTTCTCGTTTTGTGAATTCTGCCAATAAGGCATTGTAGTGCGTGTCCAATTGAATCTTATAATCCTTGGATTCCTCCGAGGCTATATCTTCTGCTATCCGAGATGCTTTAATTTTTGAAGATTGACCACCAAACAATAAAGGTATTTTAAGCCCTAGTTGATACCCATAAAGATTCTCATTTAAGTTGTCATTTGTACCCACAAAATAATTCAGGCTTATATCGGGCAACAATTGTTGTTTCTGCACATTATTCTGTGCTTTCATTAAACCCAATCGGTTTTGATAATAGACCATTTCTGGGCTTTCCTCAATACCAATTTCCTTTATTGGAATTTTATTGATGGGTACCGAGACAATTTTAATTGCCTCATCCGCCTGAACCTTTTTCAATAAATTTCCATAAGCTACCGAAGCATCTTGAATAGCTTGATTATATAGGATATTTATTTGTTTTTGTTTGGATTGTGCCGTTATCTTTTCCAGATAATTGGTTTCACCCAATTCAAATTTTCGCTGTGCCACGCTAGAAAAGTTTTGATAAATACTGTCCAGCATTCTATAAACACCTTCCTTTTCTTTTTCATAAAGGTATTGGTAGTAGTTTGCCGTAACTTCTCGTTCTAGCCTTTTCTTTTGAACTTCATAGGTGCTGGATACTAGGTTATAACTGGTTTTATTCAATTTTTTTTCAGCAAAGTATACCGATGGGAACAGAAAATCCTGTTGTACACCAAATACTTTTAGAGGGTCATTGTTTACGGCAAGATTGTTCTCATCATAATGGTAATACACTTGTGTCTTATCAAAACTGAAGGCACTATTTATGAGTGCGTTGGATTGTTCAACTTTGAGTTCTTCAGCTTTTAGGCCCGCATTGTTTTTTATGGCCAGTTCAATCAAATTGTTCAAGCTTAAAGGTTTTTCTTGTGACCTAACACATAATGGAAAGCAGATTAAAATCAATAAAAATCCTAACCCAGTAAGGGATTTTTTAGCCGCTTTGGAAGTGCTCTTTTTCTGTCTTGGAGTGCTGAAATATCCATATAATATGGGTAGTACAACCAAAGTCAAAAGTGTGGCTGTAATCAGCCCACCAATAACTACGGTTGCCAATGGCCTTTGTACTTCTGCCCCTGCACTGGTGGACAATGCCATGGGCAAGAACCCTAAAGCGGCTGCAGAAGCCGTAAGCAATACTGCCCTTAACCTATCTTTTGTTCCTTGTTTTATAAGTGCTTCCATGCTTTCATAACTTTTGGTTTTTAATTCTTTAAAATGTTCAATTAGGACAATGCCGTTAAGGACTGCAATACCAAATAGGGCTATAAACCCTACCCCAGCAGAAATACTAAATGGCAATCCTCTTGCCCATAATAATAATATGCCACCAACAGCCGCAAGCGGTATGGCAGAATAGATGATCAATGCTTCCTTGACCGATTTAAAGGCAAAATAAAGCATCACAAAAATTAATAGGAGTGCTATGGGGACAGCGACTTTTAACCTGGCCGTTGCACTTTGCAGGTTTTCAAACTGGCCACCATAGGTTATGGAATAGCCCACGGGCAATTTTACATTATCATTTATTATTTTTTGAATATCATTCACAACAGATTGTAGATCTCGGTTGCGGACATTGATGCCCACCACAATTCTTCGTCTGGTATCATCCCTAGATATTTTTGCAGCACCCTTTTGATAGGTGATTTCTGCAAGCTCGCTCAGTGGAATTTTTCCATTAGAGGGTACATCCACATATAAGTTTTTTAAATTTTCAATGTCCTTTCTATTCTCTTTTTCTAAACGGACCACAAGGTCGAACCTTTTTTCGCCCTCATAGATACTGCCAACGGTACGCCCGGCAAATGCCATGGATACCATATCATTTAGATCTTTGATGTTTAGGCCATAACGAGCAATTTTTTTCCGATGATAAACTACACTCATTTGGGGAAGTCCAACAATCTTTTCCACCGAAATATCTGCGGCACCGGGCACATTTTCAATCAAAGATTTTATTTCATTGGCCTTTTTGTTGAGAATATCCAAGTCCTCTCCAAAAATCTTAATGGCAATGTCTGCCCTTACTCCGGTAATCAATTCATTAAAGCGCATTTCTATGGGTTGTGTAAACTCTACTTCCATACCGGGAATGATGGCAAGCGCTTCTTTGAACTTATCGGCTAAATCATCTTTGGTTTTGGCAGAGACCCATTCTTTAATTGGTTTTAAAATGATGATGACATCACTTTCTTCCATGGACATGGGGTCTGTGGGAACTTCTGCGGCACCTATTCTGGTGACAACTTGCTCCACCTCTGGAAATTCATCCAATAGAATTTTTTCTATTCTTGTGGTGGTTTCTATGGTTTTGCTAAGAGAAGTCCCTGTTTTTAAAACAGGCTGAATCACAAAGTCGCCCTCATCCAAGGTGGGAACAAATTCACTTCCCATAGTTGTAAAAATGAAGGCGGCAATAGCAAGTAAAAAGATGGAAATTCCCAACACCCACTTTTTACTTTTAAAGGCCCAATTTATAACGGAATCAAAGATGTTGTTCAACCGGTTCATTAAACGAACGGAAATATTTTTATCGGATAGGGTTGATGGCTTTAGGAACATGGATGCCACTACAGGGACATAGGTAAAGCAAAGCAACATGGCGCCAATCAAAGCAAAACTAAAGGTAAGGGCCATGGGCTTGAACATTTTCCCCTCCACGCCGCTCAGTGAAAGGATGGGAATAAATACAATAAGGATAATGAGCTGCCCAAAAATGGCAGAACTCATCATTTTAGAAGCACTTTTAGTGGTTATGTTGTCTTTTGCAATTTGATTGCCCTCTTTGGAAAGCAATTCCAATTCAGATTTTTTTGATGTGATCTGAAAGGCAATAAACTCTACAATAATGACCGCACCGTCAATGATTATTCCAAAATCAATGGCTCCCAAGCTCATTAAATTGGCGTCAACACCAAAAATATACATCAGGGAAAGGGCAAATAACAAACAAAGGGGTATAACAGAAGCCACAACCAATCCAGAACGAAAATTACCCAATAAGAGTACTACTACAAAAATGACAATCAAACATCCTAAAATAAGATTTTCAGTGACCGTGAAAGTCGTTTTTGCAATGAGCTCACTTCGGTCTAAAAACGGGTTGATATATACGCCCTCTGGTAAGGATTTTGATATGGATGCCACCCGCTCCTTCACTGCATCTATGACTTTTTTGGAGTTGGCATCCTTGAGCATCATTACCTGCCCCAATACTTTCTCGCCTTGGCCATTCCCCGTAATGGCCCCAAAGCGGTTGGCACTGCCATAATCTACCTGAGCTACATCTTTAATGTAAATGGGAATACCCTCAGTTGTTTTTACAACTATATTTCTAATATCATCTAAAGTGGTTACTAGCCCTTCCGCTCTAATGAAGTATGCTTGGTTTACCTTTTCAATATATCCACCACCGGCGATGCTATTGTTCATTTCCAAAGCAGTAAATACTTCTTGGGCCGTAATGTCCATGGCAAGCAACCTTTCTGTGGTTATGGCCACTTCATATTGTTTTAAATAGCCTCCCCAGGTATTTACCTCTACAACTCCGGGAATACCTGAGAGCTGCCTTTTTATAATCCAGTCCTGTATAGTTCTAAGGTCTGTTGCATTGTATTTGTTTTCATATCCTGGCTTAACATCCAAGATATATTGGTAAATTTCTCCCAATCCAGTAGTTATAGGTCCCATTTCTGGAGTGCCAAATCCGGCAGGGATTTTTTCTGATGCTGTTTTTATTTTTTCTGCGATAAGCTGGCGCGGGAGATAGGTGCCCATGTCGTCTTCGAAAACGATGGTAATCACTGACAATCCAAATTTGGAAACAGAACGAATTTCCTTAACACCGGGAAGGTTAGCCATTTCCAGCTCCACGGGATAGGTGATAAATTGTTCCATATCCTGGGTAGATAAATTTTTGGATGTTGTAAGTACCTGTACTTGGTTATTGGTCACATCTGGAACGGCACCAATGGGGATTTGGGTGAGCGAATAAACCCCAAAACCGATAATAAATAAGGTAAACAAGAGTACAGCAAACTTGTTCTTGATACTAAAATTGATGATATATGAAAGCATAATCCATTATATAAAATTGTGAAGCTATTGGTATATAGCTTATTAGAAAATGATATGTGTCAACAATGAATTAAACGTGCCGGGGTGGCTGAAAGGGGCCATCCTTTTCAAAAAAAGAATAGGATGCTTGGTAGAAGTAATTGGTAGCACTATCCGTCATAAATTCTGGAGTACTTGTATATATAGAAGTGTCATTTAAAACAAAGGCGGAAAGCGTTACGGTATGCGCTTGGTGCTGAAAAGGCATTTCCTCATGCTCCTGCTGTTCTTCTTGATGTTTTTGGCTATGCTCTGCTTTTAGTTCCCCATAGTGTTTGGAAAGAAATACCAAAAAATTATCCCCATATTCCTCTGAATGGAATTGTGCATGCTCAATTAACTCGTCCATTTCCACAATTTCGCCTATGCTAATATGGAAACTTTGAACCAGAATAAGAAAAGAGGTCGCTATGGAAATTAGTTTTATCATAAAAAGTCTACTAAAGATAAAACATTTTAGAGAACCTTTCTTTTTACTATTACAATTCACCCCCAGTTTAGGATTATTCTAAATAATTGATTTAAATATGGTTAGATGGATTCTCACAATGAGTTTGACCTGAAAACAGAAGTATGAATACTAGTATCCATACTTCTGTTTTATCAATTCTCTGAAATGAGAAATATCATATTATATTCACTTATTTTTCAACTCCACAGCCTATCATGAGAACGCTTTTCCGTCCATTCTGGAGTGGGTCTAAAATAACTTTTATCCTCCTTATGAAGGTGTTTTTTGATTTCATCCTCATTTAAATCTACTCCCAATCCCGGAGCATCTAGAGGGACATTGGCAAATCCTTTGGTGTACAATGGTTGTTTGCCCACCATGTTCATTAATTTAGGCCACCAAGGGTTGTCCACACATTGTATGGGAAGTTCCAACGCCAAAAAGTTTTGGGTGGCAGCAGCGCAATGTACATTGGCCATAAAAGAAATGGGAGTGCCCGCAAAATGCATTTTCATGGCTACACCTTTTTCTTCTGCATAGTCGCCAATTTTTTTGGTTTCCAAAATACCGCCAGCAGTACCCATATCTGGGTGTACAATATCCACGGCACGAGCATCGCACAATACCCTAAAGGCTTCCTTGCCAAAAATATCCTCCCCAGTTATAGTAGGCGAGTTAATAGCTTCGGTAATGCGTTTGTGTTGTTCGGTCTCATCCCAAGGCACCATATCTTCCAGTGAGGCCAATCTGTATTTTTCAAGGGAATTGGCAACCCGTATACAATTGTTTACATCAAAATGCCCAAAGTGGTCTGCAGACAATGGAATATCATAGCCAACAACTTCCCTAATTTGTGCTACATAGTTAGATAGTACATCCAAGCCTTTGTCGGTTACTTGGATGGCCGTGTTGGAGTGCCTTGTATTTTGGTAAGAAAGATAATTGTCCAAGTTGTTATCCTCAAAACCCTGTATGTATTTTGTATTAACTGTTGTTCCTGGAATATGGCTGTAGGCTTCTATGCCCGGATGCATTTTTAACCAAGTAAAACCTTGGTCTACCATACGTACCTTACAGTCTTCTTTAAATTTTTCTACGTCTAAGTTCTTTTTATCGTGCTCTGGTACATAGGCATATAAACGTACTTTATCTCTATACCTACCTCCCAATAGTTGCCATACGGGAACATCATAGGCTTTGCCCGCCAAATCCCAAAGGGCCATTTCTACCCCACTAACCCCACCAGCTTTTCTACCATGACCTCCAAATTGCTTTATTAGTTTAAAGAGCATTTCTACATTGCAAGGGTTAAGTCCAATGAGCCTGCTTTTTAAAAAAAGGCCATATCTGGGGTCTGCACCGTCTCGTAATTCTCCCAAGCCATAAATACCTTGGTTGGTATCTATTCTAATAATCACATTACGGGCATTGGTATAGGAGGTACCATTGTCTAAGGTAGCATAACGTATGTCCGTTATTTTTAAATCAGATGGGTTAGAGAGTCGGTTTACTTTAGAGGTGGATTGCGCAATAGAATCTTGAAAGGACATGCTCATAAGACCAGTAAGAGCCATGCCGCCCAAGCCTGTTCTTTTTAGAAAATCTCTTCTATTGGCTGTGGTTTTTGGGCTAGCTAGTTCTTCTTTTATTTTTTTGGCTTCTTGTTGTTCTAGTTGTTTGTTTTCTTTTAATAATTGGTTTAGGATTGGTTTCATTTTTGTGGTTTTTTAGTCGGTTTTTAATGCTTCCTAAAATTAGACAAATAATTTGCTAAGAAGAAGTTAAAGTTGATGACCAACCTGTTTTTGAGAGTTTCAATGGCAGCATTTTGACACTATTGCATTCTTCTTGGCAATTGTGTAGCTTAGAGAATCCAAAAATATATATAGGAAATGGGAGTAAAGAAGCGGCATTGGTTTTGGAACACATTGATAGTGATTACACTTATAGTTTGTTTTTTGTCTTTTGTGGCGCACTATAAAAATTGGACAAAGGTAGAAGATGGGGAGTTTCAGATTTTGTCCGGGGTGTATTACCAATACATTCCGTTTTCTGAAATGGACAAGGTTTCTATGGTAGAAAAATTACCTTCCATGAAACGAACCAATGGCTTTTCTGTTAAAACAGTAGAGAAAGGGATTTTTAGGGACTCTATCACCAACCGGAAAGTTTATGTCTTTGTTGATGATTTAAGGCAGCAGAAAATAAAATTGGAATACAAAGATTCCCTTCAGCTGTTCCTAAATTTTAAAGACTCGCTTAAAACCCAAGAGCAATTAGACTTTTTTAAAACAAAAATAGAATTGAACAAATAGTTTGATTGTTACCTTTGTAGTTCCTGCATAGACAGGATTCATTTTTTATTGATCAAGAATGATTTTTTTAGTTCAAATAGTAGGTGCTGTGTATGGTTTCCTTGCCGTAATTTTTGGGGCTTTTGGTGCCCACGCCCTAAAAAAACGTTTTACGGAAGACCAATTAAAAAGTTTTGAAACGGGTGTTAAGTACCAAATGTACCATGCTATTTTATTGCTGGTACTAGGCTTTAACCTTCCTTTTAATTCCACTTTGGAAACCAATATGGCCTATTGTTTTATAGTGGGCACATTTTTATTTTCTTTTAGTATTTATGGTTTGTGCTTAAGTGCCTCCAAGGGTAGAAAAATGAAGTTTTTAGGACCAATTACCCCCATCGGCGGACTGTTATTGGTCGTTGGATGGGGGATGCTGTTATACTTTTTTGTAAGGAACTTTATATAATCTAAAGTCTTAAGTACATATTTCCATTAATGGTGTTTAGCCTCAATTTGTTTTTGCCGTCTTGTACGCTCCCTTCTATTTTTTGACCAACATGGCGGTTGGTAGAGCTAAAGTTCAACTTTTCATCGGCATATATATCACCATGAATGGTTTCTGCAACCAGATGGGCATTAATCATTTTAAGGTCTATTTCTCCATTGATGGTTTTCAGATCCAAATCTCCCGCATACTTTGCAATATCTATATCACCATTGATGAGGTCGGCCGTAAATTCTCCTTCAATAAGTTCTGCCGTTAAATTTCCGTTGATGCTGCTTATATTAAATTTGGCATTTTTAGGGACATAGAGCGTGTAGTTAAACTCATACTCATCGCCTGTAGAGAAGTATCTTCTTTTTTTACCAGGGTTGTTTTTCTCATACACGGCCCAAATCTTTTTAAAAATAGGCTCCGCATTAGAAACAATACTTATTGTAGAACTGTTGTTTTTAACATCCAATTCATACAAATCCAAATAGTTGCCATCTTCGGTATAGAGATTTGCCTTAAAATAAATGGTGGACTTGTCCCAAGTTTTTACTTCGATTTCCGAAGCAAATTTTAACTCTACATCTATGGTTTGATTGTTATAATCAATACTTTTTTCAATGACTTTTTGTGCGGTACTTGTTAAGCAGATGAGGCTCAACAATAGGGTTGTTTTTATGGTTTTCATGACTGTTCGTTTTTTAAGTGGTGAATTAATTTTTGTATTGATGAATTATTCTTTTCTTAAATAAATATTTCCATTGATGGAATTTAATTTAATGGTCACACCACCATTATTTATTGCGCCTTTAATTTTACTACTAGCTATTGCTTTTAACCCGTTTTTCTCTGGAAGCGTTAAGTCAAAATTGGTATATACATTCCCATTGAGAGTGCCAATATTTAGATCTGCAGATGTAGCAGCAGGCATGGTGATATCCACCTCTCCATTTACCGTATTGATGGTTATAGGGGATTTTTGACTAACCTTTGTAAAGCTCACTTCTATCTCTCCATTCAATGAGTTGGCAGTTAAAGGACCCGTAATATTTTCCAGAGTAATGCCCCCATTTAATTCTGCTGTAGCCTCTATTTCTCCTTGGAACCCATCTATATCTATATCACCTTGCCAAGTGGTTTTCACCATAACATTTTGTGATGCGGGTAAGTAGATTACGGCACTTTCGTTTTTCTTAAGATTTCTAACCAGCAAATTGTTTCCTTCTTTTATTACATAGAACCCAAGATTGGTATTGTCCGAACCACCTTCGCCAACTAGTTTTAGCCCTTTGGCTCTTGAGGGGGTTTCATTAGAACCTCTAGCTTTAATTAATAGCTGGTTGCTATTATGGGTTTTTAGGGTTATGTCCGATTGAGACTCAATTTTCACCCATTCTACTCCATCTAAGGATTTGGTGTAATCTTCTTGCGCAGTAATAGTTGTGCAGATAAAAAGTGCTAATAATGTAATTTTTAATGATTTCATGATTATTCGTTTTTTGACGCCCAGACAAGCTAGGCATAGGTTATTATATAATACTTGGTAATACTGTTTCTATATGTTTTTTTACATAAGGTTGCGTGTCTTCCTGCTGTAATAATTCTTGCATAGGCGCCACTGCTTTTTTCTCTTGAATTTGCACCAATATCTGAATGATGGCAATTTGAATCCCAGGGTCTTTTTCCGACTTTAAGGCCAAGATGAGGTCATTTTTAACGGTTCCCGATGCTGTAAACTTTCCCAATGCCTCTACTGCTGACAATCTTACATTGGTATTTTCATCATGAAGCATTCTATCTGCTAAAGCATTTACAATTGCTTCATCTGGATTGGAAAATTCTTCAATATAGTTGACACCCTGTATGCGCTTACTGGCAGATTTATTTTCCATAAGAGCCAGCATGGTCATTTCCTTTATCCCAGAGGCTTCATCCATCAAAGCAAAGATTTCCACATTGGATTTTTGTTCCTGTTGCTTTTTTCCTAACATAAAAGAGCCTACTAATAGAGCAATCCCTGCGGCTATCTTTAGGAAATTAAAAGACCATGGATTTTTGTTGGAGATGGTCTCCGCGTTCAAGGAAACCACCCTTGGATGGTTTTGCTTTTCTTCCTCCAACTTTTCAAAGAAATTGGCTCTTACCGAGTCGGATGGTTCTAATTTTTCTTCTTTTTCAAAAGAATTGAAAAGAATTTTTAATTCTTCTAATTCTTCTGAACAGACAGCACATTTTTTTAGGTGCTCTTCAACATCACTCTTATCAGAATCATTTAAAAGATGATCCAAATACTCTGGAAGTAAATCTGCTATATGTTTCTCTTTCATCCTATATTTTTTTCTAAATAAATACCTTTCAATTTTTTTAAAGCCCTGCTCACTTTCGTTTTCACTGCACCAGGAGTGCTGTCCATTATTTCTGCCAATTCTGCATATTTTATTCCCTGTAACCTGTTCAATACCAATAGTTCTTTATCAGTAGTTTCCAATTTGTTTAAAGCCAGGTGCAAATGAGAATAATCTTCATTTTTTACTTCCTCATCCAACACCGTATACTTTAATATTTCTACATCTTCATGATACTCCTTGTTTTTCCTATAATGGGTCTTTATACTGTTTCTTGCAATCGTGAATAACCAGGAAACAAACTTGCCATTGTTATAGGAAGTTCTGTACTTCATTAATTTGTAAAACACCTCCTGTGTAATATCCTCACTTAACATTTTATCTCCAGACATTTTGTACAGAAAGTTAAAGACATGTTTGTGATGTCTTTCAAAGAGAATCTTAAGTAAGTCAAGGTTCCCTTTGGCAACTTCTGCCATTAGCATTTCGTCTGTTTGCCCTTTCAAAAGAGTGTTTTTAGTTGGTGTTCTATTCTATATAGTCTGGAAAATACAAAAGGTTACGCTTGCACTTAAAAAAAATGCAAGAATGTTGCTTTTAATAAGAATGGAAAGTGATTAAATAGTGGGAAATTTGTACAAAGAAATTTACTCCACGGCGGTAAATTCCCTGATGGCCGTATTGGGTTCTATAATGTTGTACCCTTTCCAGAATTCTGGGTCGTAGTTGGGCATATACGTAGGCAACATACTATTGTTTTCTTCATATGCCTCAAATTGTGTATTGGTAAGAGGTTCTGTTTCAAAGACAATGACTTCGTTTTTGTCAATATTGTTAAAGGCAAGGTCTACTTCAGCAGAAAGTTCGTTCTGCTTGTTTCTACCTTTTACACGTTTGTTTTTTTCAATGATTTTAAGAGGTCTCTTTATACCCATTCTGCTTCCTGTTTCAGATTCAAAATAACGTAAGCCGTATAAATCATCATCACCCTTAGAGAAAATAATTTTACCCCGAGATTGGTATACATTTAATGAAATACCCAATAGTCTAAAGGTTTTTACAGATTTTACATTTTCAAAATCGGCTCTGATTAAGGCAAAATCATCAGAATTTATATATAGTGTTCCTTTATAATCTGCGGAACGTTTTGGCTCAAAATTTACAACATAGACCGCATCATTCCCTAAATAGGTAAAATCTTGAAGGCTGAATTCGTACTTGTTTGATTTCTCTAAAAAATTAAGATAGGAATCGTCCCTTATGGGAAGGCTATTAAAAATATCCCCCAAGGCTTTTCTGCGATATTCAGGAAAATTCTTTTTCCTTTCTTCTTCCCACTTTTTTGTTTCTTTTAACTGCTTGTTTACTGCGGCAACATCTGTAGAATCTACTTCGCCCTCAAAAACCTCGTCTGCATCTAGTTTGGTGCCAAATAAACCAGATTTCACCTTAAAATATGAGTCAGTTTTTACATTTTCCTTGATTATTTTATTGAATTTTTCTTCTAGTTTTTCAAAATCCATCTCCATACTTTTATCATACAATTCTGAAGCTTTAATAAGATCCAGTTTCTGTTTTTCTGTATCAAAGTTGCCATACAAATCCCCAAGGACTTCGGTATAATAACTATTGCTTTTAGGAACTGTGCTTATTACGCTATCTAAGAATTTTTTATTGAGGGCTTCTATGGTAGATTTTTTTAGAACATAATCTGTCTTATTCATATTCTGAAAAGAAGATTTCCTATAAAACAGCCTCTTTTTGGTATAGTTCTCACTGTAGTTTTTTGCAAGATTTTCTTTGACCAAATCAATAAGTTCTTCCGCCGAGTACTCTTTATTACTAACAATAACCTCTCTAAGCTCAATATTTTTTGGGTGCAAGTAAATGGCTTTTTCTGTAAAGTAACTCAATGGTTTTTTTATGGTTTCATAGCCAATACAGGAAATAAAAAGGGAATCGGTTTCTACCAAACCAGTATCCAACTGAAAACTAAAACGCCCTTCCTCATTGGTGATTACGCCTCTGTTTTTTAATTGAACCGTAACATATGGAATAGGTTTTAAGGTTGTTGTGTCAACAATTATGGAGCTAATAGTTTGGGAATAAGCTTGGGTAGAAATGAAAACAGCTATTAAAAGCAAGATTCTAAAAGTAATTTTTGGCATATGCACGTATTTTGGTTGTGACAAATTAAAGTAACCCTCTGCAAGCATCACGCCAATTTAGGATTTCCTTAATACTGCTTTATTCTTTTTTTAACGCTTATTGAATTTAAGCTACACTTAATAGACAGGTTGAAAGGGCAAAGAGTTGCCTAGGCAAGAAAAATAATTTAATGGCAACTACAATCATCTTTTCCACAGCCAGAACTATTCTTTTTCTTTGAAGAGAAGATAGATTTGGGCAGCAAGAATTTATTGACTAAATACATGAAGGCGACCCCAACGATGATATAAACTAAAATGTTTTGTACAAGACCCATCATTTTTATTTTAAGATTTGATATGCCACCAAAGCAACAAGGTACGCAAAAGTACTCATGAATACCAGTTGTAGTACGGGCCATTTCCAACTATTGGTTTCTCTTTTTACTACTGCCAAAGTACTCATACATTGCATGGCAAATGCATAGAACAGTAGCAATGAGATGCCCGATGCTAAATTAAACAGCGGCTTTTTGCCCGTAGGGTCTACCTCTGCCGCCATTCTGCTTGTGATAGTTTCTTGTTCGTCGTTCCCAACACTGTATATAGTTGCGAGAGTCCCTACAAAGACCTCTCTTGCAGCAAAAGAGGTAATTAGTGCAATGCCTATTTTCCAATCATACCCCAGGGGGCGCACAATAGGTTCAATAGCTTTGCCTGCATAACCAATATAAGAATGCTCCAATTTATAGCTAGATATTTCTTGGTTTTCAGCTTTTTTTAGGAGGTCTAGTTTTCTAATGTTGAGCGAATCTTTTAGGGCATTAGAACCAATGGAGACCTCATTATTTTTTAATGCAACGGAATAGGCCTCTAAATTTTCCGCAATATTTTTTTGGTTGAAGTCAGATAGTCCTTCGGTTGCAATTCTACTTTTTACAATACGCTCTGCATTTTTAAAGTCAGATGATATTCCATTAGAACCTAAAAACCAAAGAATAATGCTGATTGCCAGGATAATTTTACCTGCTCCATAAACAAAGCTCTTTGTTTTCTCCAATACCGTATAGACTACATTTTTTATCAGAGGAAGTTTATACGTGGGCATTTCCATCACAAAAAAGGACCGACTCTTAATTTTTAAAATCTTGTTGAGGACCATAGCCGATAGAATTGCCGCTCCAAAACCAATTAAATACAAAAGCATTAAGGTTAATGCCTGATAGCTTAACCCTAAAAACCTGCCTTCTGGTATAACTAAGGAGATGATAATAAGATATACAGGTAAGCGAGCAGAACATGTAGTGAACGGAGTTACCAAAATGGTAATTAAGCGTTCTTTCCAATTTTCAATGGTACGGGTGGCCATAACTGCTGGGATAGCACAGGCGGTACCAGATATAAGAGGTACCACACTTTTACCGCTTAGTCCAAAAGGGCGCATTAATCTATCCATTAAAAAGACCACACGGCTCATATAACCTGTTTCTTCTAGCAATGCAATGAAAAGAAAAAGGAATGCTATCTGTGGAACAAAAACAAGAATACCACTAATCCCAGCTAAAATTCCCTCTGTAATCAAATTGGTTAGTACTCCAGACGGAAGAACATTTTTTACCCATTCAATTGCCGAAGCCATAAGTTCATCAATGAAATCTGTGGGAACACTACTCCAATCATAAATAGCTTGGAATATGGTGAGCAGTATAAAAAAGAAAATAAGATAACCAAATACCTTGTGGGTTAAAACTTTATCAAGTTTTGCTCTAAAGCCCTTTGCAGCAGACAAGTCAACCTTGTACGCTTCTTTTAAAATGGTATTGATGAACTGGTAGCGAACAACAGTTTCTTTATGCTGTAGTTTCTTAAGTTCTGGCTTGGATTTGGTGTCAAAAGAAGAAAATCCTTTTATGGGATTTTTCTCAATGGGCATAAAGTTAACATCCTGGGTAATGACCAACCATAATTTATACAGGTCTTCCTTAGGAAATGTGCTTTTTAGTTTTTCAAAATAATCTGGTGCTATTACGGATGTTTCAATATTGGGTTTTGTAGATAAATTTTTATAATCAGCAATTAGCTGTTTTATTTTTTCTACACCTGTTCCTTTTCTTGTGCTTACCAGAGCAATTTTGGTGTCCAACTTTTCCTCTAACAAAGGAATGTCCAAAGAAATTCCTTTTTTGGTCATTCTATCCGCCATGTTTATAACCAAAATAACAGGAATTTTTAAATCCTTTATTTGAGTGAAAAGTAATAGATTTCTCTTAAGATTTTCTACATCACTAATTACCACAGCAACATCTGGAAAATCTTTGCTGTTTTTATTTAAGAGTAGTTCTACTACCACACTTTCATCCAAAGAAGTGGTGTTAAGGCTATAAGTCCCAGGAAGGTCTAAAATATGGGCTTTTACACCTCTAGGCAATTTACAAATACCTTCTTTTTTTTCAACTGTAATTCCAGGATAGTTGCCTACTTTTTGTTTTAGGCCTGTGAGTTCATTAAATACAGAAGTTTTCCCAGTATTGGGATTCCCTATGAGTGCAACATTAATCTGCTTGCTCATACCGCCTGGTTATCTTCAATAAGTTCTAACTCAATCTGTATGGCAACAGATTTTCTAATGGCAATATGGGTGCCATTGACATTAATATAGATAGGGTCCTTAAAAGGAGCAACCTGTACCAGTTCCACTATATTTCCTGGTAAACAACCTAATTCTAAGAGCTTAATAGGCAATACATCATGAATAAAATCTTTAATGATTCCTTTTTGTCCCTTCTTAAGATGTGCTACCGTAATACCCAATTCTTATTTAGATTGATTATAAGTAAAGGCAAAAGTAAACGAAAAAAGTGAAATAGAAAGGTAAAAAGAAGTGAAATAATGACAAGAAGTTTATTTACTATAGGATGCTTTCAAAATTTTTAAATCTTCAAGCAGTTTCTCAATCTCCTCTTCTTTGGTACCATCATAAAAACCACGTATTCTACGTTGTTTATCTACCAAAATAAAATTTTCTGTATGGATCATATCAAAAGGACCACCATCGCCATCTGTTTTAACAGCTAAATATGATTTTCTAGCCAGCTCATAGATTTGTTTTTTGTCACCAGTTACCAAGTTCCATTTGGCATCATTCACACCTTTTTCCAGCGCATATTTCTTAAGTTGTGCAACGGAGTCTATTTGTGGGGTAACAGAGTGGGAGAGCAATAATACATCATCATCATTTAATATGTGCTTCTGTATGCCTTCCATGTTTTTGGTCATGATAGGACAAATAGTGGGGCAGGTGGTAAAAAAGAAATCGGCCACATAGATTTTATTCTTGTAATCTTGCTGCGTTATGGTTTTTCCATTTTGGTTGGTCAAGGAAAAGTTTCCAATTGTGTGGTATTTTTTAATGTGAGAAAGGCTGCTATCTACCAATTCTGAATTTACCATATAAGGTTGATAAATTGGCAATACTCTTTTGGGTTGTAGGGCATTGTAAAATAAGTAAACAATAATGGCAGAAAGTACCAAAAGCACCAGTCCAAAAAACTTGTATTTACTAAAAAAGGATAGCATTTGTTTTTTTACAAAGGTAAGTCAGGTATAAAGATTGTGAAAGTAATAGGCATGCTTTGCTCCTAAATGTTTCTTAAAATCGGTAGAGGTAAATTTCTTTCCTTTTATAAGACCTCCTAAAAGTGTACTTTTGGGCGTTTAATTATAGAAATTTTACATGAGCCCTATAGCAATAAAGGTTATTCAGTTTTTTTTAAGTTTATCCCTATTAATTGTCCTGCATGAATTGGGGCATTTTATTCCAGCAAAGATATTTAAGACCAGAGTAGAAAAGTTTTACCTCTTTTTTGATATTAAGTTCTCTCTTTTTAAGAAAAAAATTGGGGAAACTGTATATGGTATTGGTTGGTTGCCTTTGGGCGGTTATGTAAAAATTGCTGGGATGATAGATGAAAGCATGGATACTGAAGCCATGAAAGAAGAGCCCAAACCATGGGAATTTAGAAGTAAACCAGCATGGCAACGTTTAATTATAATGCTTGGTGGCGTAACAGTGAATTTTATTTTGGCTGTACTCATTTACATTGGGCTTGCATTTACGTATGGAGACCAATATATCCCAGCGGAAAGCTTAAAAGATGGTTTTTGGGTAGCTGAAACAAGCATAGGGGATAAACTTGGAATCCAAACAGGAGATAAGATTATAGCCATTGATGGAGAGAAGATTGAAAAATTTGGAAGTATCCCATTGGAAATTGTGAATGGAAACATCATTACTATTGATAGGGATGGCAGAACATTTGAAAAGGAAATCCCCGTTGATTTTATATCTACCTTGTTAGAAGATGAGGACAAGATGAGGTTCTTGGACTTAAGACGACCATTTATAATAAGAGAAGTCTCATCGGAATCTACAAACAAGAACTCGGGTTTGCAAAAAGAGGATGAAGTTGTTCAAATAGGAGACACTAAAATCTCTTATTTTGATGAAGCTAAACCTGTTTTAGAAAAATATAAAGGGGAAGAAATATCTCTAATAGTCAATAGAAAGAATGAGGGGTTAAAAGAAATCTTAGTTTCTGTATCTGATTCTGCTACAATTGGAGTGTTCCTTGGTGGGTTAACAGCAAATGACATGGAGGCTAGAGGGCTACTTAAAGTGGAAACCATAAAGTATTCTTTTGCAGAATCTATTCCAGCAGGTATAGATAAAGGAGTAAGTACACTTTCTAGCTATGTTAAGCAATTAAAGAAAATATTTAACCCATCTACAGGAGCCTATAAGGGTGTTGGTGGTTTTGCTGCTATTGGAGGGCTTTTCCCAGATAGTTGGGATTGGGCTGAATTTTGGAATACAACGGCTTTTATTTCCATTATCTTGGCATTCATGAACATATTGCCTATACCAGCATTGGATGGTGGTCATGTTGTATTTTTGTTATATGAAATGGTAACAGGGAGAAAACCTAGCGACAAATTTATGGAGTATGCACAGATGACAGGCTTTTTTATATTAATAGCCCTTTTGTTATTTGCAAATGGCAATGATTTATATAAATGGCTTTTTAAATAATAAAACCCTCTTTTTTTCTTTGAGATATTTGAAAAATACATTTATATTTGCACCCGCTTAATGAGAATAAATTCCTCCTTAGCTCAGTTGGTTAGAGCATCTGACTGTTAATCAGAGGGTCCTTGGTTCGAGCCCAAGAGGGGGAGCAAAAAAAAGTCAGCCATAGTAGCTGACTTTTTTGGTTTCTATTATTTAGCCTCATAGTTCAACGGATAGAATAGAAGTTTCCTAAACTTTAGATCCAGGTTCGATTCCTGGTGAGGCTACTATATTAGCTACTACCACTTTTGTTTTCTAAAATCTGTTTACCTTAGTAAAAAGTCTTTTTAAATAAACAAAATGAGCATAAAAAATGTCTTTGTAGAAGGTGCAATTACGCCAGAACATATTGCAACGTCCATAGCCCACCACCAATCCAAAACCCAAATTGGTGCACATGATATTTTTTTGGGTCAGGTCCGTGCAGACCTTATTGATGGAAAGACTGTGGCTGCCATTGAGTATTCAGCATATGAAGAAATGGCAAATAAGAAGTTCCACGAGATTCGAGAGGCAGCTTTTAAGAAGTTTGATTTGAGCTGCATGCATATTTATCATAGCAGAGGAGTTGTAAAAACGGGGGAAATATGTTTATTTGTGTTTGTTTCTTCACCACATAGAAAAGAAGTTTTTACAGCACTACAATATATAGTTGAAGAAATAAAATCCGAAGTTCCCATTTTTGGAAAAGAGCTGTTCCAAGATGATTCCTATCAATGGAAGGTAAATAGGTAGTAAACATTACTTTTCGCCTCAATTACTTTCACATTTATCAATGTTTTGTTGATGATTTATTAATAAACAATAGTTTTTGGTAGTTTATCTTTATTCTAAATATAAGGATGATGAATATTTTTTAATTCTTTAACATGGGAAATTAAACCTATTGTTTTTTATCATAAATTTATTTTGATTTTTTTTGAAAACCAGTTTGTATTATCTTATAAGTTACAGAATATGAACAATTTAAGAAGAGTTATAGTAGATTATAAAAAGCTTACTCCAGAAGTGTTAAAGTTGTTGATAGATAAATATCCAGATGGATATGATGATGATGACATCATCACTTTTAAAAACGCTGGTGGGGAACTTATAGAAGCTGTTGAAGTTACTACGGAGGACACTAAATACTTAGTGAAAATAAGTGCAAAACTGGAAAAAACGATGGAAAATTATGATGAGGATGATTATGAAGATTTTGAGAATGATGACCCAAGTGCTATTTCAGAGATAAAAGTTGAAGAACATGCGGATGATGAGGATTAGTTTTATTCAATTACCTTCAACAAGTATTTTCTATATATAAATTGTAGTTAAAAGAATTCTTGAGTTAAGATGTCTTTTCCTAAAATTTGTACATTCGCTCTATGAAGAAGCTTTTGTATATAGGAGCAGCTATTTTTATTTTAGTTTCTTGTAAAGGAGATGCAAAAGAAAGAGCATCCAATGAAAATGATACTCAAGAATTTAGCTTGGGTAAGTTGGCAAAACCAACTACTACAAATTCTAAGTCTAAGGAAATATTAAGTAAATGGCCAGAGTATAATGCATTGGAAACAAGTTTTAATGCGCTTTATAAAGTAGATAGTAAGGAGAGTTTAACACGTACAATAGAGGACTTAATAGAAAAGCAAAACTTGCTTGCCGCATCTACTTATCCAGAAGTATATAGTGGCGCACAAATTAAGAGCAGACAAAATGTATTTAAATCGTTTGCCTTAAAAGTAAAGGGTGATTTAGAATACGGAATTGCCCCTCAAGAATCAGTCAAAGAAATGGTGACCGCCTATAATGCATTGAGAAATCAATTCAATGTAATAGTAAATAATCCGTTGGATTTAAAATCTATATTGGACCAAGAATAAGGGAACAGTTTTTTAGTCTGTTTTTTCAGGTGTTTCTTTTCTTGCTTCCAAAGCCTGCTTGCTTAAACTTGCCAAATTAAAATTTGGTTCAATTTTAAGAGCCTCATCAATGGACGCTATGGCTTTGTCAATATCATTTTTGTCTATATTATACTGTACTAGTCCTTTTAAGTACACAAAAGCAGCTTTTAAAGGCACCTCATAGGGCTGCTGTCTTTCGTAATAGGCATATTTCATATCATCTTTAGAATTAGCAATGCCATATTCTATCAATGTCGCCGCGCCCGGATTATCTCCAGTAAGGATTTTTAAATCCGCCAATTCATATGCTAAATAAGGAGAAGGAGTTCTTTTATATAAAATTTCAAACTGTTCCAACGCTCGTTTTGGTTGGTTCATTGCTTTCAAGGAAATCGCCTTTACTTGAACAGCCAAATCGGAATCAGCTTCATTTTTTTCAATACCAATTGTATTTAAGGCTTGTAGATGCTGATTGTTATTTGCATAGATATAGGCCAAAGTGTCTCTGCGTTCAACGGAAGGAGACAATACATTTAAATGGGTCATGGCATTTATAACCCCGTTTACATCTCCTTGTAATCTCATTTCATTATAAAAAGCCTCATAGTGCTTTTCTAGTTCACTTTTTGTCTGTGCAGTTATAGTTGCAGTAAAAGCCAAAGAAACAATAAATAATATCCTTTTCATTTTTAATCATTTTAGTGCGCCAAAACTATTAAATTATTTTTAGTAATCTGTTAAGGAAACCTTTAAATATGGTAATTACAATAGAAAATATAATAAAGTAGCTTAAGGAAAGTTATACGCTACTTTTTTGTTTTTTGGGCAAATATTCTTGCCAACCAAAAATTGCTGATAGACCTTTGCTATGAGCATGGTAGGAATGATAGATTAGTTCTTTATTTAAGTTCAAAATAACGGGCCATTTTACATCCTCAAATCCCTGGCCCAATAATTTGTTTATGGCCATTTCCACAAATTCGGCATAAACAGCTCCAACAATTTTAATGGATGCTCCTTCTGAGCTTTGGGAAAGGCCAATATAATAATCAGCTGGTTTTCCAGAGAAAGAGCACTTTGCAATGGGCTCTAATCTTTTTAAGGTAGTATTAAGACTCTCTCTTTTTTCTTGATGACTATACACTATATCCACGGTAAGAAAGATATTACATAAATAGATTTATTTATTAAAATTTTGACTTAAGTTTTTAAAGGTTATCAACATCTTTATTAATTATTCAAATCTCACTGTTTTGGTTACTAAAACAGCATCGTTCAATACAAATGGCATGGGAATGTTATCCTTTGGTCTTTCTGGAACGGTAAACATAGAATTGTTTAATAAGTCATAGGATGCCTCATATAGTGTTAATTCCAAAATAGAATCTTTGGGAATAGTTAGGGATAGCTCGGTAGGGATATTATCACTTATATAGTGAGTCACTAATTTATTTCTACTTCTGTTGGTCATGAACTTATCGGGTAAAGGAACATTGTTTACATAGGCTTTTGATATGGAATCCTTTGTAAAGACTTCTAGCCTGTTTACATTCCTATTTGGGGTAATGCATATCTCCAATAACCGTTCATTGCCAATAATAGTATCCCACGTTTTTTCTATGGTAGGAGCCAATATGTTTTTCATGGGAGCTTTGGAAACATAGGTGAAACCAGTGCCATATTTACTGCTAATTGTATTGTCGGATAAATTTTGAGGGTTCTCCTTACTTTCTCCCAAATATTGTGCTGTCCATGCTGATATTTGAGTTTCATATGTTGCCCATTTGGCCGAATTGGCGTCGGCATCCAGAACATATAAAAGACTTGTAGGTTTTGCATTTTCTTCTGAAAAACCTGAACTAAAATGTGCTGAGATTATACAGCCAATAAACAATAGAAAACCAAAAAGTGCTAAGCGATGTTTCTTTTTGTAAAATCCAAAAATTGGCAATAACAAGAAAAAGGTCAAAGTAGTTAACAGAGTAGCTGCCACCAGCATTTTAAGACCCAATCCAACAGGAAACATTTTTATAAAGGGTGAATAAATCCAAAGTGCTGGTAAAGCCAAAAAGAGCAATAAATATGGATTAGGTCTTTTTTGATTAATAATAACAAGGAAGGATGCTAATAGGGCAATTGTTGGGATAATAAAAAAGCTGGCTCCTTTTAAATACATAGCTACTATACCACAAATCAGTAACCAAATAAAAATGGGAGCCACAACTATGTTTGAGGGGCTAATTTTTTTGAATTTTTGATATATCCAGAAGCAGATGGTTACCGATAGTAATACAAAAGCGGCAATATAAACATAGCCATTATATGTAAACCCGTGCAATATATCTTTGTATTGGGGGTAGAACCATTTAAGAAAGGCCCAACTGTAAAATCCGACCAGGCCATTTATGATTAGTGACAATAACAATGGTAAAAACCCTTGAAGAATTTCCTTAATGTCTAATACGCCTTTTTTAAAACCAAGAATTAAAAGAACAATAAAAAGAATTACTGCCAATACAAACATGGGCCAAATCCAACTAAAAGGATAGGAAACTAAATCAAAAAAGGGAACGTTAAAATAAATGTAATCTGTCTTGCTTTTGAGGTTTGTTAAATCCGAATTACTAAAATAATGTAGTAATGGCATTAGATAACTCCCTTGGTGTGCCAATGTTTTTTTATCCAACCTTTCATAACTATCACGTGCTGTATGATAATCATAATGGTCATCTATGAAAGCAAAATTTAGACCCTCAATATCACCATCTTCTCTAAAAACGGTAAGATCGGTATCATTTGGGAGCATTTTGTATATACTATACACCAGTGAGTTGGCAACAGGATATTTAGGATTTGCTGCTGTAAATTCTTCAATTAACTTACTATTGCCTCCATTGGTCTCAATAAGCATATAACTTGGTCCACCGCTACCACGAGCCTCAAAATTTAAAACAAGCCCCACTTCTTTAGCCCAAGGGTGGTTGTTCACGAATAAATCTGCTCCATTAAGCCCCAATTCTTCGGCATCTGAAATAAGAATAATAATGTCATTTTTAGGAGAAGGATTTGTAGCTAAAAAAGCTCTAACCCCTTCTAAGATAGTTGCAACACCACTACCAGCATCACTTGCGCCCAAAGAAGAATGTGGACTACTATCATAATGACTTAACAACAGCAAAGCTTTTTCATCACTAGTGCCTTTTATTCTAGCCAAAATGTTAATGGCCTTACTTAAATTAGCCCAATCCCCACCAGTGTACCCTTCTTGTAGGGATGTTTCCAAGCCCATTTTTTTAAGTTCAGAAATAATATATTCCCTAACCTCTTTATGGGCAGAAAAACCTACGCCATGAGGTTTTTTAGAAATGGATTCCACATGCTTTAAAGCTTTATCAGTAGAAAAAGAAACCGTGGCAACTTCTGTATCCGAGTTATAGGTAGGCATGGAGGCCTTAAAACCCCAAAAAATAGCGAGTAAAATTAAAAGAATGGTTAAGCCAGCAGGAAAACGTTTCATAAAATTTGGTTATACTATAAAAGTATGAAATTTTAGAAAGTTGACGCATTTAAGCTAAAAAATTTACGTAATTCGCTTAAAATCACTAGATTTATTAATCAACCTTTAAATATAACGCCATGGGAATTAAAAGTTTTAGAGGCGCAAGAGCCAAGGAAATCACTAAAAAAGAGTATGATGCTCAAATTTTGGTAAGTGATTATATGACAAAAAAATTAATAACATTTAGACCAGAACAATCTATTTTGGCGGTAATGGAGTCCTTTGCTAAAAACCATATTTCTGGGGGTCCAGTGATGGATGATAATGGATTTTTGGTTGGAATCATATCTGAGGCGGATTGTATGAAGCAAATTTCCGAAAGCAGATATTTTAATTTGCCCATTTTGGATAAAAATGTAGAAACATATATGACCAAAAATGTTGAGACTATACCGCACGACATGAGTATTTTTGATGCAGCTGGGGTATTTGCTAGACACAAAAGAAGAAGACTGCCAGTTATTAAAAATGATATTTTAGTGGGTCAAATCAGTCGTAAGGATATTGTAATTGCAGCACTTAAATTAAGCGGTCAAAATTATAAATAGTTTACTCTCTTTTTACAATCATATAATAATCATTATCTAAGGGCAAGTAGCCTAAATCATACACAAAGTAGTATACTGTGCCTTTTTGTGTAGTGTAGATACTGGTAAAATAATCAAAACTAAAGCCTTTGTCCAAAAGTTTGTTTTTGGTGGTTTTAGTTTTGTTCTCCTTTAAGGGAAAACTCTCCAATATTCTATAATTTTTACGCAAACGGTTATTAATGTTACGTATTAGATTGGTGCTGTCTTTATTTAGTTTATTATTATAGGCATTGCGACAATAGTCCGAGCAGAATTTTTTATCTACCCGGCCAACTATTTTTTCGCCACATTCCAAGCATGCCTTTTCCATCCTATTGTACTTTTTTATAATTGAATTTTACTTCTTCTTCTGTACCATCACTTTGTCCAATGACAACATAGATGTTCATTTCATTATTACTAATTTTTTCAAAGGTGAAATCGTCAAAATAAATACGATTTTCTTCAATTTTAATAAGCTTGGCATCTACAGTTTCATTTTTTTCTTCCCACCCTTTAAGGTCTTCGTGAAAGTGTTTTAGCTGAAAAATCAAGGTTTCATCAACCTCTGCTATATGACCTACTTCATAAAAAGCAACTTTATCATTATTAACCAATTTAAAAACAAACATCATGGAACCGCCCAAAGGTGGACTCCACACCTCTTCCGTAATACCACCAAAGGCCTCACCTTTCCAGCTGCCAGCAATCCATGAGGCATCCTTAATAGAGGCTTTTGGAGAAGTAGTTTCTTTAGAAAATGAAAGCGTGTTTTGAGCTGTACAAGAGAATGTTATAAAAAGGAAGAACAGAAATATTGGTTTCATTCTAAAGTTAAGTTTGATACGGGAACAAGTTAATAAATAATTTTTTGGAGAAAGAGGAGTAAATCTTCCTTTCTAAAATAATCCGTTTTCATTTGGGGAGCCCTTTTCAATCAATTGCCCTAAATCCCATAGCTCAATGATTTCTTTACTTCTGAACTTAAAGATATGGACAACTGCTATTTCCATATTTTCTTTTACTACATGAGAATGGGTAATAACAGTATTCCCATCTATATAACAGTGTTCAATGTCTATGGATTTATTGGGACTTGTTTGGTGGTCCTCTTCCATGGCCTTTGCCAAAGATTCTCTGTCTCCTTTGAAATATTGATTATGGTGAATAAAATCTGGGGCAACAAACTGGGTAAATGCTTCTTGTACGTTTCCGCCTCCTGCTAATTTTAGAAATGATGTTGCTATTTCTTTTTTTGTCATAATTCGGATTTTTATTCTAAATTAAAATTTAGTTTTAACCAATTATAATATCATATTTCATCAAAAGTCCTGCAATGTTCTCCTTAGAGAATTTAGCTTTTTTAATTTGATTGTTTTCTGGGTCTATAGCGAAATCATGAGATGTTCTAAAATCAGCTTTTGTCAAAATGGTATTTTCAAAAATTGCTCGGTTGAGGTTACAAGAGTCAAAAATTGCTTCGGTAAAATCTGCTTCCACAAAGTCTACTTCTTCTAAAACACAGTTTTTAAAACGATTTTTTTTCAGCTTTAATTTATAAAAAGAGGCCAAGTTCAATGCACAGTCCTCAAAAGTAAAGGACAGCAAAAAATCATTGCATTGGTCAAAACGCAACCCCAATAACTTACAATCTTTGAAAAGAACTTCCTTAAATGATGTTGCTGTTATATTAGCATTGCTAAGGTTACAATCTATAAACTCGCACTCCAAAAAATTAGAATTGGTTAGATTGGCATTAGAAAAATTACAATTGATAAAGGTGCAATGCTCATATTCGCCTTTGGGAAGTCTGTTTTGGGTGTAGTTTTTTCCTTTAAAATCTATTTCTTCTATAAAGGGTAAATTCATTCTTGTTTTTAAAATTTAGATAATTTGTTTAAGAGATTGCCACAGTTGTACCTCCCCTTTACAAGGACTTTCTTACCAAAGATAAATGCCTTAATCATCAATGGCACTCCAGACTAATTGACTAAATTTCCATCTGGTCTTATCTGTTGTTGGACCCTGGGTTTGTTTAAAAATAACACCAATAACGTTCTCTTTTGGGTCTGCAAAATATTGAGTATTAAAGTAACCTCCCCAACTAAAAGTCCCTACACTTCCTTGTCCCCCTGTATTTTGTCCTGTTTGGTTAACCACTCTAAAGGCCAGCCCATAATGAGTACCCTTATCATCCCAAACATTATCAAATTGTAGGCCCATTATAACTTCAATCGTCTTTCGGCTTAAAATTCTAATACCATTAAGTTCACCACCATTTAAATACATTTGTAAAAAAGTGGCATAATCTTTTACGGTACTACTTAGACCTGCTCCACCTGAGAAAAAGCGTTTTGCACCTTTTATAGGGTAATCTGTATCATAAAAAGTAACGGGGTATTTTTCCCATTCCCCTTCAACTTTATGCTGTACAGAGACCAAACGACTGTGCTTCTCCACTGGCAAATAAAACCAAGTATCGTTCATTCCCAATGGGTTAAAAATTCTAGTACGTAAAAATTCATCAAAGGGGGTTCCTGATACTATTTCAATGAAATAACCCAGTACATCCAAGCCTTCGCTGTAAGTGAATTTTTCACCAGGATTGTGGTGCAAGGGAAGTTTTGCCAATTTTTTTACACTTTCTTCAATACTAATATTTTCTGTGGTAAATAGATCGGTAACTCCAGCTTTGTCATATATTTTTTTAATACGCTGATCGCCATCAATTACCCCATAACCAATACCAGAGGTATGTGTTAAAAGATGACGAATGGTAATTTCTTTATTTGCTGCAACTGCAGTATATGTACCATCTGCTTCGTTAAAAGAATCCAATACTTGTGGGTCTTTAAATTCTGGAATGTACATTGAAATAGGGTCATCCAATTTAAATTTACCTTCTTCCCATAGCATCATAACAGCTGTTGCTGTAATGGCTTTTGTTTGGGAAGCTATTCTAAAAATATCATCACGTCTAAGCACTCTACCAGATTCATTATCGGCCATGCCAAATGCTTTGTGATATACAATTTTTCCGTTCCTGGCAATTAATGCAATAGTACCTGGAACATCTCCGTCATCAACAGATTTTATCAACATTTCGTCAATTTTGTCCAAACGTTCTTGGGACATTCCAACACTGGAGGGCAATGCCTCAGAAAGTGTGGGAGATGTTACAATTGATTGGGTTTGAGCGAAGGAAACTAGGCTAAAAAGGCCAATAAATAGAAAGGATAAATTTTTCATTTTATATGAAGTTTACTATGAATTTTCTCTTTTTTTAAGTTCACTGGTAATTTTATTTTTTAGGGTGCTTACAGCAAGTGATATTATTATGAAAACAATAGGAGCTACGGTCATTATGGAGGTATTCTCATAACCCCCATTGGCCATTTTGTAAGACATAAACCCAATGTAAAATAAAATAAGACCCAATAAAATGAGCAAGGTGGTTTTAAGATTTTTTTCCGTTGCTTTTAGTTTTTCTGTGGTTTGTTCGGCTAGTTTCTTCATGGCGATGATTATTCCAGTTTAAATTTAATATTTACAGTTGTTTCTACCTTTATTTTTTCGAAATCAAGGTCAAGAGGTGCTGCCTCAGCCATTCCATCCATAGCCATTGTTTTCATTTGAACCCTTTCATTATATCTAGGATAATATGGAGTAGAAGTATCCGAAATATGAATGGCAATTCCCACCTTTTGGTTTAGGGGCTGGGTAAGGGCTTCCGCTTTTTTTAAGGCCTTTGCTGCCGCCTTGGATTTTAAAGACAGTTCTAAAGCTTCCATTTTTGAATATTCGGTTTTTTGCAAATAGGTATTAGAAATATCCAACTTCTCTAAGGCTACCAATACTTCTGCTGCCTTTTTACCATCATACACCAATAGTGTATATCGTTTGCTTTTTAATACTTCTTTTGACCTTAAAAAGTATTTCTTAAAGTTACTGCTAAGGTCATCTATGACCAGTTGCTTTTTAATATCTATTCCCAAAGCAGTAAGGCTACGAGCCATTTTATTTTCTTGCTCTTCAACAGATTTTCGCCCTTTGGAATCTTGTTCTGTAATGGTTATGTTAAGGAAGATTTTATCTGGCGTAACCAAGGTATCAACTTTAGCCATGGTTTCCAGATAGGGCTGGTCTATAAAATTCTTGTTCTGCGCATAGCTAAAAGCTGTACAAATAAAGATAAACAGGGGTAAAACAATCTTTTTCATGGTGTGTGTTTTAATAAACTTAATTTCTTTTCTAAGATACTGATAAGATTTAAAACATTAATTATTAAAGATGGTGACTGGGACTAATTATTATTTTGTTTAATATTTTTATATATTTGTTAAACAAAATGAAATATAAAGTACTTGTTCTTGGTTCTGGATTTTCCTCTTTGGCGGCTTCTTGCTATCTCGCAAAAAGGGGTTATACCGTTACGGTAGTGGAAAAAAACCATTCAATTGGTGGTAGGGCCAGAGTTCTAAAAAAGCATGGATTTAAGTTTGACATGGGCCCGACATGGTATTGGATGCCTGATGTTTTTGAGCGGTTTTTTAAAGATTTTGATAAGAAACCATCCGATTTCTATAAACTAGAAAAATTGAGTCCAGCTTATGAAGTTTTTTTTAACAAACAGGAATCCATTATAATACCGGATAACCTATCAGAAATATGTGCGGTTTTTGAAAATGAAGAAAAAGGAAGCTCAAAATATTTAATGGAGTTTATAAGTGCTGCAAAATCTAATTATGAAGTTGCCATAAAAGATTTGGTTTACAAGCCTGGCGAATCTATTACTGAATTAATTACGCCCGTAACCATTAAAAGATTGCATCAATTTTTTACAAGTGTTAGTAAGCAGGTAAGAAAAAAAATTAAAAGTCAAAAACTCATTCAGATACTTGAATTTCCAGTCCTTTTTTTGGGAGCAAAACCAAGCGATACCCCTTCTTTCTATAATTTCATGAACTATGCAGATTTTGGACTTGGTACTTGGCATCCAAAGGGCGGTATGTTTCAGGTGGTCAAAGCAATGGAAGATTTGGCCCTAAGTTTGGGAGTTTCCATTAAAACCAATAGTGCCGTAAATAAAATTGTAGTTGAAAAAGGCGTAGCTAAAGGCGTTATGGTCAACAATGAGTTGGTGGAAGCGGACATTGTTCTGAGTGGAGCAGATTACCATCACACAGAAAGCTTATTAGATATTACCTACAGGCAATACTCTAAAAAGTATTGGAGTAAAAAAACCTTTGCACCCTCATCGCTTCTTTTTTATGTTGGATTTAATAAAAAACTTAATAATGTATCACATCATACCCTGTTTTTTGATACTGTCTTTGATGAGCACGCCAAAGCAATATATGACAATCCTTCATGGCCAAAAAAACCCTTGTTTTATGGTAGTTTTCCCAGTATTACAGATGGGTCTTTTGCACCCATGGGTAAAGAAGCTGCGGTTTTTTTAATTCCCATTGCGCCAGGCTTAAAAGATGTGCCAGAGATTAGGGAATACTATTTTGACCAAGTTATAGATAGATTCGAAAAACTTACGAATCAAGAAGTAAAAAAGCATGTCCTTTTTAAGGAATCGTATTGCGTACAGGATTTTGTAAAGGATTACAATTCATATAAAGGAAATGCATACGGATTGGCAAATACATTAAGACAAACGGCTTTTTTAAGACCAAAAATAAAAAGTAAAAAGGTTGGGAATTTATTTTTTACTGGACAGCTAACCGTTCCTGGTCCCGGTGTACCACCAGCTTTAATATCTGGTAAAATAGCCGCAAGTCTAATTGAAAAACAATTTTTAATTTCTAAATGATATGAAAAAGATATTTGACGATGTTTCTGTAAATTGTAGCAAGCTGGTTACAAAGACATACAGCACCTCTTTTTCATTGGCTGTTAAAATGCTTTCTCCGTCTATTAGAAATGCAATTTATAGCGTCTATGGTTTTGTGCGATTTGCTGATGAAATTGTAGATTCTTTTCATGATTTTGACAAAGAAAAATTAATTAAGGAGTTTGAAACTGATTATTATAAGGCCTTTGAAGCTGGTATTAGTTTAAACCCTATTCTTCATACATTTCAATTAACTGTTAAGCAGTATGGCATTAATGATGAATTGATTCAGGATTTTTTGAAAAGCATGAAACAGGACTTGTACAAGTCTGATTATAATAAGGAGGAATATGAGAAATACATTTATGGCTCTGCAGATGTAGTGGGTTTAATGTGTTTAAAGGTTTTTGTTAAAGGAAATCAAAACAAGTATAATGAACTAAAGGAATCGGCCATGTGCTTGGGCTCTGCTTTTCAGAAAGTGAATTTTTTAAGGGATTTAAAGGATGATTATGAAGTGCTAAACAGAACCTATTTTCCCAATGTAAATATGGCGGATTTAGATTCAGAATCTAAGTTAAAAATCATTGAAGAAATAGAGAAGGATTTTAGACAGGCATATAAAGGAATTAAAAAACTCCCTAAAGAGGCAAAATTTGGAGTATACACGGCCTATCTATATTACAATCGTCTTCTAAAGAAGTTAAAAAGGACACCATCTCAAAAAATTATGAATACAAGAATTAGGGTGTCCAACCCATATAAACTGGGACTACTTGCTAAATCTTTTGTAACTTATAAATTGAATTTATTATAGCAGTATGATTGGTCTATACATAGCAATAACTATAGTCACTTTTTTATTAATGGAAGGTGTAACATGGCTAGCGCATAGGTTTGTTATGCATGGGTTTATGTGGTATTTCCATGAAGATCACCACCAACCAAAATACCCAGACACCTTTGAACGTAACGATGTCTTTTTTATCATTTTTGCCATTCCAAGTATAGCTCTCTTTTATTTTGGGTTTCAAAATGGAGTTAATTATAGGTTCTTTATTGGATTAGGGATTTTATGTTATGGTATTGCCTATTTTTTAATACATGATGTTTTAATACACCAACGTTTTAAATGGTTTAAAAAGACAAACAACAGGTATCTTATTGGGTTGCGAAAAGCACATAAAACCCATCACAAGCATTTAGGGAAAGAAGAAGGGGAATGTTTTGGGATGTTACTGGTTCCATTTAAATATTTTAAAATATAATGGCACTTTATTTAATTTTAAATTTTGCCTCTATAAGTATTCCTTTCCTATATAGTTTTAATAAAAAAATGAATTTTATACGATGGTGGAAGCAAGTTTTTCTGTCCATTTTTATTGTGGCTATCTTGTTTATCGTCTGGGATATTATTTTTACCCAAAATGGAATATGGGGCTTTAATGATGCTTATTTGGTTGGACTTTACATTTTTAATCTGCCCATAGAAGAGTGGCTTTTTTTTGTTTGCATTCCCTATGCCAGCATTTTTATCCATTATTCATTTCAGCATTTTTTCCCTAAAATAGAGTTAGGCCCTGTAACCACAAGAATTATTACAATTTTTGCACTGGTAACGTTATTTATGGTTTTGGTGTTTAATTCTGATAAGGCTTATACCTTTTATAATTTTGGATTTTTATTTCTGCTTCTATTTTATGGACTACTTACTCAAGTAAAAGAATTACAGGTTTTCTACCTTTCTTTTTTGATAATACTAGTTCCCTTCTTTATTGTAAACGGAATTTTAACGGGCAGCTATATTCCAGATGAGGTTGTATGGTACAATAATGATGAAAATCTAGGTATTCGGATTGGTACAATCCCATTAGAGGACATTGGTTATGCATTTAACATGTTGTTCTTGAACATTATTCTTATTGAGAAGTTTAAGTTGATAAAAGGAAAGCAAAACCCATTAAGTAGTATTTAAATTAATGCTATATTTTTGTTTAACATAAAAGAGATTTTGGCAAACAATATAAAGACTGTTTTTAGCATAAAAGATTTAGAGAACCTTTGTGGAATAAAGGCTCATACAATTAGAATATGGGAGAAGAGGTATAATCTTTTGTCTCCAAAACGTACGGATACCAATATCCGTTTTTATAGCCAGGAAACGCTTAAAAAGCTGTTGAACATTATTGTATTGTACGAAAACGGATTTAAAATTTCTAAAATTTCCTATTTGTCAGAAGCAGAAATTATATCAGCATGCAAAAATATAATTTCAGAAAAAGCAGTAAAAAATAAAGTAATCAATGATTTAAAGTTGGCAATGCTCAACTTTGACCAACTCCTTTTTAATAAAGTTTATCAAGAACTGGCAGAGCAGAAAGATTTTCAGAAAATCTATGTTTCTTATTTCATTCCTTTTTTAAATGAAATAGGATTGCTTTGGCATACCAATACTATAAACCCTGCACATGAACATTTTATAACATCATTGATAAAGCAGAAAATTTTACTGGCCACAGAAAGGATTTCTAGTAGAGTACCAAAGTATCAAAACAAGCCCTTTATTATGTTCTTACCTTTAAACGAAATACATGAAATAGGCTTGCTTTATATAAATTATGAGGTTTTAAAATCTGGTTACTCCACTATTTACTTAGGGCAATCACTACCAATAAGTTCACTTAAATCTTTTTTGAATTTAGAAGATGAAATAACGTTTGTCACCTATTTTACGGTTGAACCCAAGACTGGGAAAGTTCACGAATATTTAAATGAATTGAACCAGGAAATTCTTTCCAAATGCAATAGCGATTTATGGGTACTTGGTAATAAAACGAACGAAATTAAAAAAGACAAACTTCCTAATAATATTAGAGTATTAACGGTAGAGAAAATGATTGAAACATTAAAAATACCATCACAATTAGTTTAGTATATCCATTATTAGAATATGAAATTCCTACTACTGCTTATTACAATTATACTTGCTGGTTTTGGTTTTGATTGTGAGGATATTGAATTGCATAGGTACACGTATCATAAAATAAATTCTGAACAAAAATTGTTGGGTTTTTTGAATGATACAAAAGACACTGATTGTTATTGGATTAAGCCCTATAGAGCTTCTGCAATTATGCAAAAAGCAAAGTATAGCTTTTTTCCGCATAGGAAATTAAAGTATTTTAAACAGGGTAAAAATCTGTTAGAAGAATACATCATAAATAACCCTCAGGATATTGAGGGTAGATATGTGCGAGTGATGACACAGACTCATATTCCTTCAATTTTAGGATATAATAAAGAAGTTGAAAATGATGTGCTGTTCATAAAGAACAATATTCAAGATTATGACTTACCAGAGAGTTACAAAGAGTTAATTTTAGAAAATATAGCTGCAATAGAACTTTAGTTCATTTCCAAAGAAATATTCTCGTACATAACCCTTAAATCTGCTACACCCGCATTGGCAGATACAGATGTATAGATATTAAAACCTACTTGTAAGGTGTTCGGTAAATCTGGCCTGTCATAGGTCATGATTAAGTTCCATTCCGTTGCATTAATAGTGCGGGAATAGAGTGAAAATGTACTACCACTTCTTACCATTCTTAATTCGTGATTAGAAGAGTCTTGCGGAACTGGTTCAAAAGTAGAATTACCATTGGTAGTAGACTTGTGCTCCACACCAATCTCATCCACGCCATCATTTACGGTTTCTGGGGTATTACCTGCTACCAAATGCACATAGTTTTCACTATTTGTTTCATCTGGGTTACGGGCCATGAGTCCTCCCAAGCAAACCTCGCAATTTGGAGCCAGCATTTCGTTGCTTTGGCGCCTAACATTTACTGTTGCGACAAAGGTAAAATCTCCCGATATTGTTTGGTATATAAGTCCACCTTGGTCACTGTGGTACCAAATAGCATTTTGTTCTAAATCTAAATTGAGACCAGTAGCTGTGGTCGTAACAGAGAAAACACCTTTATTAAACAAGCTCCAAACCGTTCCGTTGATTTCAATTTCATTTTCGGATGTTTCTTCCTCTTCAGTTTCCTCATTCTCTTCTTCTTCTTCTTCTTCAGTATTGGAGTCATCTATTTGTTCTTCATTGGAACTATTTTCTTCATTTAGAATAGGTTCTATAGTATCTTGTGAACAAGACAAGAAAATCAAAAAGAAAAGAAGCCAGGTAAAGCTGTAAAATGGATATTTCATGGGGTTAAGATTTGGAAGTTTTAAGTAATACCAATGTTAAAAATCTGTTCATCAACACCTTATAACAACTATAAAAACGAAAACACCACATAAATAGTATAACAGTACATCGATCTATATCTATCTTAATTTTTAATAATAATGAGATAGTTTTAGCTCCCTCAAAACCTAAATGAGCAAAAAATGATTAATTTGTTCATCAAATTCTACAAACCAATGAAAAAATACATTTTTTGTCTAACAGCACTTTTGATTCTTAATAGTTGTGCAGAAACTGAAACCAAACAAGAAGCAGCGATATCACCAACAACATTAAAAGGGGCTTATAATGGTTCTTTTTTAATAGGAAGCGCTCTAAATGGAGCCATTGTTTCTGGAGCAGATAAGGTCACACAAGAGATTGTTTTGGAACAATTTAATACCATAACAATAGAAAATGCAATGAAAGCAGGTCCTATTAATCCAGAGCCAGGGATTTATAATTTTGGCCCTGCGGATGACTATGTTGCTTTTGGAAAAAAGAACAATATGTTTGTTATTGGGCATACCTTGGTTTGGCATAACCAAACTCCAGTATGGTTCTTTCAGGATGAAAACGGGAACCCCAATACTCCAGAAAAGCAAAAAGAACGTTTACGTTCCCATATAGAGGCTGTTGCGGGTAGATATGCAGGTAAAGTACATGCATGGGACGTGGTAAACGAAGTGATAGACAACGATGGTTCTTATAGGCCTACTACATGGGTAAATGGGATTGGTAATGGAGATGAATTGGTGAAACTCTCTTTTAAATACGCCAGTGAGTACGCCCCGGATACGGAACTCTATTACAATGATTTTAATGCCTGGAGACCAGAAAAAAGAGATGGGATTGTACGTTTGGTAAGAATGTTGCAAAAGGAAGGAATCCGTATAGATGGTGTGGGCATTCAAGGACATTGGGGACTAAATTATCCTAAGACTGAATATATAGAAGCTGCGATTGATTCTTTTGCTTCTCTGGGAGTAAAAGTAATGATTACTGAGCTGGATGTAGATGTACTGCCCTTGACCAAAGAAGGTCAGATTATTGGTACGGGAATGTTGCACCCACAATATCAATTGGAAGAATTTAGAGAGTTTTTAAATCCTTATCCAGATAGTTTGCCTGCTCCGCAACAAAAGGAGTTAGCCGATAGATATGCCGAACTGTTCGGTATTTTCTATAAAAAGCGAGACAAAATAGACAGAGTGACCCTTTGGGGAGTACATGATGATATGTCATGGAAAAATGGCTACCCAATAGCCAATAGAACCAATTATACACTTTTATACAATAGGGATAAAAAACCGAAATTGGCTCAAAAATCTGTTTTGAGAGTTCCTGAAAGGATGGAGTGATTAATCGGATTAACAGCTAGTGGAATGCTAGTCTTTTATTTCTATTAAAGGGTCAGTATCAGTTATGATGGGCATGCCTTGAGAAGGCATTGGCGCATAACTTCCCTGGATGGAACCAATAGTTTCTTCTCCAGTTTTTTTGTCTATAAAGTATTTTCCAAAAGCAACATCATTCTCTAAATTTATGATATACAAAGTATCCTGTTCAGACACTATATTATCAAAACTTGGATTGGGTAGTCCAAATTTTTCTTTTACGAATTCAATATTCTTAATATCCTTTTTGGTGGGAATATAAAATTTTTCTACACCCTGTATGTCAAAAGGAATAATTCTCTTACTTATTATATTAACCGAAAAATTATAAATAAAATCACTTTCATTTTTTCCTTCAGGAATATATTTAATAAGTCTTTTGTATTTTACTGAAACCTCTTTTTTATTTCCCCAAACTGTTATTTCAAAATCCTTGGAATCTATTTTTAAATTGGGATATTTGGTCTTCATAATACTGCTTGCTAATTGTATTAGCGAATCCTTTCCCAAGGCTTTTGTTTTTTCTATTGTATCATTCATTTTTTTGTCTTGAGAAAAAAGAAGCAAGTTATTAAGTGCTAAGAGAACTATTAAAAAAAAGTTTTTGGAGTAAGAAAACATAGTACTATATAGGCTTCAAATATAAATCTAATATAGCATATCTTTTTTTGATTTTTTTGAATAATGCCTATAGATGGGCATCTATAATCAACATGGGACAAGGGAGAATAAGTGATTGATTATAAATAAATGGGTATTCAGAATAAAATGTTGACGTGTGGATGGGAATAAGACAAAACATTGACAAGGTGAGCCGCCTATTGACACATTAATTTCAAAAAACACTACAGAACCGCTATATAAATTGTAAATAATTGCAAAAAGCCTTGGATCCGACCTTTCAAATTCATAGATTTGGAATATGAAAAAAGGGAGCAGCGGTCAAACTTACTCCCTCTTTCGACGGTAATTATTCAAAGCCCTATCCTAATGAGAGACGGCATACTTTGATTTTCTCGTCTATTGAAGTGCCTTAAGCAATGTACGAACATCAGTTCGGGCCTATCTCCTTAGCACAACTGTATTTTAGCCCCATAACGTGGGGCTTTTTTCATATCTAAAAGGCTTGAATTTTTGTCTTATACCACCATTTGAATCCAGCCATTTAGTGTAGCCCCAAACAAAACCTTGGGGCAAACTAGAAATTTTTAATTTAATCAAACCTCTAACTTTTTTATTTTTAAAAGCATCTGAAATAACTACTGAAACCCGCCTTTTAAGACCATCCACATTTTTTTCTGGATAATAAGGCAACAATAGTTCTGCCATTTCGGTGTTTCCTAAAAACCTTTCGTGTTTATCAAGCAAATATGTAAGTTGGTTCAACCATGTACTCTCTATTGGAAAATCATCTTTTTCTATGAATGCAGGATCTGTTTCATCATCCATCCTTGAACCAAATACCATGTAATGGTTAAAATCAAGTTCTGGGTCAATATTGGCATATTCATTAATAAGAGAATCCACTAAATGAAGCTTTTTCATTAGCCTATTTCGCTCCCTCTTTAAATCGTCTAAATCAATCAATGACATACCTAGAAATTATACAATAACAAAGTTGATCAGAAAAATACTACAAATAAGATTTTAAGTCTATTAGTTATGAACAGTTTATCAACAGGTAAACTTAATGGTGATAGATGCCTATTCATTAAAAATAATAATCGACAACAAACGTTTGTAAACGAAAATAAACAATTCCCGACCGAATCTTTTTTGGAACCTATTCTATGTTTGCAGTGTCAAGTCATGGTGACTCGATAGTATTAACTGTTTAACATTAAAATTATTTATTATGAACGCACTTAGAAACAAAGTACAGTTGATTGGAAATTTGGGTAATGACCCAGAAATTGTAAACATGGATGGGGGAGCCAAGTTGGCAAAATTCTCCATTGCGACAACCGATAGCTATAAAAATGCTAAAGGTGAAAAAGTAGAAGAAACGCAATGGCATAATATTGTGGCTTGGGGAAAAACCGCAGAGATAGTAGAGAATTATTTAACTAAAGGCAAGCAAATTGCCGTAGAAGGTAAGTTGACACATCGTTCTTATGAAACAAAAGAAGGGGAGAAAAGATATATTACAGAAGTAAGATGTAATGAATTACTGATGTTAGGGAAGTAAACAGGACTTAGGTCTTGACTCCGCTCGACCAGACAATCTTTGGTTTTGTCATGGGATTTGTAAAAAATGCACCTATATACTACTGTCTGGTCGAGCGGAGTCGAGACCTTCTTTAAGCTTATTATGAAACAATACTATGTGTATATTTTACTTTGTAATGATGGCCTTACCTATACCGGTGTGACCAACAATATCTCCAGAAGATTCACCGAACATCAAAAAGGGTTGAACAAGACTTGTTTTACATATAGAAGACTTCCTGTTGAATTGATTTTCTACCAAGAGTTTAATGATATTGTACAGGCAATATATTTTGAAAAGAAAATAAAGAAATGGAGTGCTAAAAAGAAATTGGTCTTGGCAAAGAAGGATTTTGATTTACTTCAATTATTATCCGAATGCAGAAATGATTCGCATTCAGAATTTTTGGAAAGAGAGTAGGAGGTCTCGACTCCGCTCGACCCGACAAGGGATGGCCTTGAAATAATTATTTGACGTCCATTTTGTATAAACGTTTATAAATTCTGACTATGGTTCTTGTTTTGTTTTAATAGATTGTAGGTGCAATATGATTGTCTGGTCGAGCGGAGTCGAGACTTTATTTATAATAGGCTATGTTAAGCCACTTTCTTCATCAAATCAAAACAAGGGCAACTACCACAGCGTTTGCTTTCGGATTTTTTATATTTTTTGCAACATTTAGTTTTACAACCTTCTGCCACAAATTTTTTAAGAGCAGTTTTTTTCTGCTCTTTTTTAATTTTCTTTTTGCCCATATACCACTGAAGGTAATAAGGAACCAAAAATAACTATTTTAATTAAATCTAAATAAGAGTAATTGTTAAATTATTGAGGTGGTTCTGGAGCTGCAGCACTTGTAATGGTAATTTGCTGTACATCCCTATCAAAAAGATAGAGTCCACCTTTATCATTGCCAATTAGATTAATTTTATCTAAAATGGTGCGGGCAAGGGCTTCTTCTTCAATTTGTTCGGCTACATACCACTGTAAGAAGTTATGTGTGGCATAGTCCTTATTTTCTAGGGTAATATGCACCAACTCATTAATGCTATTGCTTACAAAAATCTCGTGCTCTAGCAATTCCTGAAACATTTTCTGAAAGCTTCCAAATTCAGTTTTAGGAGCCTTTAAATCGGAAATTTTAGCATGCCCTCCACGCTCGTTTACATACTTTACAAGTTTAAGCATATGCATACGTTCCTCATCAGATTGTTTGTACATAAACTGAGCAATACCTTCTAGACCTTTAGTTTCTGCCCATGAAGCCATGGAAAGATAGGTCTGGGAAGATTCAGCCTCAATTCTTATTTGGTTGTTTAAAGCAGTTTCTAATTGTTTTGAAAGCATAGTAGAATTGTTTAAATCAAAGTAAAGTTACGAATGTGTTTGTCCTAAACAAAACTAAATTGTTTAACTGATACCAGCTCCATTTCCAACACCATCCGCATCTGGGTTTACAAAAACCAATTTACCTTCTTCATCTTCCGTCATCAAAATCATTCCTTCGCTATCTACACCACGTAATGCGCGTGGAGCTAGGTTAATAAGAACCGTAACTTTTTTGCCTATAACTTCTTCAGGTGAAAAACTTTCTGCAATCCCAGAAACTATGGTTCTTGTATCTAGACCAGTATCAACTTTTAAGACTAAAAGCTTTTTAGTTTTTGGCATTTTTTCGGCTTCTACAATAGTTCCTACACGGATATCTAGTTTTGTAAAATCGTCAAAAGTAATGGTGTCTTTTTGTGGCATAAGTTCTTTGTTTTCTGCTAAGCTTGCTGAAGCATTAGACTTTTTAATGGCTTCTAATTTTGCTAGTTGTGCTTCTATTTCTGAATCTTCTACTTTTCTAAAAAGTAGTTCTGCTTTGTTTATTGTGTGTCCTGCTGGGAGTAGGATTTCTTTTGTAGAGACGTCGTTCCAATGAAGAAACCCTTCGATGGAACCAGTGCCGAGCGGAGACGAAGTGCTCGACCGGACGTTGAGAATGTTTTTGAGTTTGGCTGATGTAAAAGGTAAAAAAGGCTCACTCAGAACGGCTAATCCTGTCGCTATTTGGAGCGCAATATTCATTACCGTTTTTACACGTTCTTCATCAGTTTTTATGAGTTTCCAAGGCTCCTCATCAGCCAAGTATTTATTTCCTAGTCTAGCCAAGTTCATTAGTTCTTGACCCGCTTCTCTAAATCGATATCTTTCTATAGAACTGGATATAATCTCGGGATATTTTTTTAATTGGGTAAGTACATCTTGATCTACTTCAGATAGATTTCCAGCAATAGATACTTCACCTCCATAATATTTATGGGTTAGTACGGCAACTCTATTTATAAAATTACCAAATATGGCAACTAGTTCATTGTTATTCCTGGCTTGAAAATCTTTCCAAGTAAAGTCGTTATCCTTTGTTTCTGGAGCATTGGCCGTTAATGTATAACGCAATACATCTTGCATGTCCGGAAATTCTTGTAAATACTCATGCAACCATACCGCCCAGTTTTTGGAGGTTGATAATTTGTTGCCTTCAAGATTTAAAAACTCATTGGCAGGCACATTGTCTGGTAAAATATAATCTCCCATTGCTTTAAGAATAGCAGGGAAAATAATACAGTGAAAAACAATATTATCCTTGCCGATAAAATGGACCATTTTGGTGCCTTTATCTTTCCAGTAGGGTTCCCAATCTTTTCCTTCGCGTGCTGCCCATTCTTTGGTTGAGGACACGTACCCAATTGGAGCATCGAACCAAACATAAAGCACTTTTCCTTCGCCACCCCCTACAGGTACAGGTATTCCCCAATCTAAGTCACGCGTTACTGCACGTGGTTTTAAACCATCGTCTATCCACGATTTACATTGTCCATAAACATTTGGCTTCCAATCTTTTTTATGTCCTTCTAATATCCATTCTTTTAAGAAATTTTCTGACCTGTCTAACGGTAAAAACCAGTGTTTGGTTTGTTTTAGTGTAGGCACAGCTCCCGTAATGGTGGATTTTGGATTTATTAAATCGGTTGCATTTAAAGTAGAACCACAATTTTCACATTGATCACCATAGGCTTCTTCGTGGCCACATTTTGGGCATGTGCCAACTACAAATCGGTCCGCCAAAAACTGATTTGCTTCAGCATCAAACAACTGTTCTGTAGTTTCTTCGATAAAATTACCATCATTATGCATTTTGGTAAAAAATTCCGATGCTGTTTCATGATGAATTTTTGCTGAGGTTCTAGAATAATTATCAAACGTAATTCCAAAATCTTTAAAAGACTGTTTTATTATAGCATGATATTTATCGATAATGGCCTGAGGTGTAGTGCCTTCTTTTTTGGCTTTCATTGAAATGGCCACACCATGTTCATCACTACCACAAACAAAGGCAACATCATTACCTTTTAATCGCAAGTATCTTGAATAAATATCGGCTGGCACATAAACTCCTGCCAAATGCCCAATATGAATAGGACCATTAGTATAGGGTAGTGCAGCTGTAATAGTGTACCTCGAAGGGTTTTTTTGATTCTGAGACATCAAAATAAAGATTTGAGCACAAAAATAGAGATTTTTATGGGGCAGATGTTACCCTTTTAAAAAAGAAAAGCCCTTGAATTTTATTTCAAGGGCTTTTCCGCATAATTAGGTAAGATTTACGAAATCATGACTGATTTACTCATTTTCTGGTCTTGAACCTGAATTCTGTATATATATTTCCCTGTTGCCAGTGAATCTCTTATACTAGCTCTAATATTTATTTCTTGGGAGCCTTCCAATACCATTTCGTTAAAAATGGTACCTACTTTTTGTCCCAAAATATTGAATAATTGAATATCTACATGTGCTGTAAAAGGCATTTCCAAATAAATATGTGGAGTGCTTTCTGTAGGATAGAAAGGTCTATGCACAATAGTATTCAACAAATCTGGATTTGGTTCCTCACCCATTTCATCACTTGGCGGAGTATCTGGCAATGTTGGCGGATCATCACTATAGGCAATGTCTGGGAAATCAACCCCACTACAATTAAACCCTAAATCTACTGGTTGATAAGTATAACCATCCATAATATGTTGTTCTACCAAAGGAATATCCACACACAACCATTCTGCCATTACAGTAGCATAGAGATTTCTAAAATCCATGGTATATTCTAGGTTTCCTCTTCCGTTAGGGTTATCCAATGCAGGATGATCTCCAACAAAGGCACTACCATTTAAACCAGAACCAAAGAACAATGTAGGTGCTGCTTTACCATGATCTGTACCATTAGAACCATTCTCAAATATTCTTCTTCCAAATTCTGAAAAAGTCATACTCAATACTTGCTCATCTTGTTCTGTACAAGCTAGATCTTCATAAAAATCCTTAATGGCTATCGATAGGGTGGACATTAATCTTTCATGCGCCAAAGGTTGGTTACCATGGGTATCAAAACCACCCATAGAAATCATATATACTTTGGTTCCTAGATTTCCTTTAATCAATTTAGCCAAAAGAGCTAATTGTCTTGCAAAACCATTGTCTTGATATTCAACACCACAATCTAGAGCCTCACCACGTTCATAAGCTTCATGGATTAATCCAGAATACTCATAAGTAGTGTTGGCAACACCCCTAAGGAATTTTAATTGATCGCCATACATACAATCATTGAACAAAGTATCATCCAATGGATACTGTACACCAGATTCAGCAATTTGTTCTAACTGATCAATGTTAGAGGTTACAAAGGCATAATTTGTCTCGTCACCTTGAAAAACCAAACTACCATATTGACCAACCTGTATTGCAGCTGGAGCCGCTGGCGGATTAATTAAATAATCTGGATAAATATTTTCAAAATGCCTTCCCATCCAACCTGTGTTTCGACCAAAAAAGCCAGTAGAGGATAAGTCGGTATTGGCAAAAATATCGGATCCCGTAAAGTGAGATAGACTTTGTCCTTCATAGCCTACACCATGTACCGCTTTAAATGCTCCTTCGCCCCACATAGGTTCCAAAGCATTCATATAAGATGGAACACCAAATTCATCAGTAAGTTTTAATACTTTACTTTCTGGGATGTAAATATTTGGCCTTGCATTGGCATATTCATCATATTGTTCTAAAGGAATAACTGTACTAAGACCGTCATTTCCTCCAGATAAACGTATCAATATCAAAATATTATCAGTTTCTGCTGCAGCAATAGCAGCAGCTAATGGAGATGGTGCAGATGCTGTAAGCATATTGCTGCCTAACATCATGGAACCAGATCCAGCTATTCCTAAAGCTTGCAAAAACGATCGTCTGCTCCAGGTTTTATGTTCTTCATCATGGCCTTCATTGTGTAAAGCCTTATGAGGGTGATTATCGTGGGTATCGCACATAGTAGTAGGTTTTATTTTAGTTGAAACTCTGGTTGTCTAGATAGATGTAATAATAACAAGTAAACTTGTGAAGGAACTTCCATGCTTACTGCCAACATCCAAAGGGATAGTCCGCCAGCCACATAGTCTGGACCATAATAGCTCTCGGGGACATCCTCAATTGTAAATACTGAAAGCGCATTGTCAAAATCTGCTTGGGTCAACAATCCTTTTGGGGTAAACTTGTTCACGATTGCTTCCACAACTATTCTTGGGTTACTGGTATTACTATCAGCAGCTCCAACGGCATCCATTGCCAAAGTTCTAAACTGTTCTGGATTATTCTGATAGAAACTTGCAATAAAAACCTCTATGGTCAACCATCTACCAATCATAAAATTGGTGTTAATCCATTGTCTGTCTCTTTGCCATCCAGCAACATCTACAGGATTGAACAATTCCTGTCCAAGGAGTGGACAGGCATCAATGGCACTATCAACCGTATTATCATCATAAGAGAAATTTGATTCTTTGATGAAATTAAAATAGTAATCCATTGGGCTTTTGATAATTACGCCAATGGCCTCATCATCAAAAAAGTGTTCACTTTTAAATAGCTGGGATAATACTGGAGCAATTTCAAAATTGTTGGCCACAAAAGTTGTTGCCATTCCAGAGATTATAGTCTGCGCATTACCAGCATCATCGTTAGAATCTGGATGTACAAAGAACTCATATAATTTTTTACAGATAAACCCTGCAATTTCATTGGCACGTTCGTTAAACAGAATATCAATTACATCATCATACCCCCAGTTCCCTGTTTGGCCCAGGATGGTTTTGCTTCCGGCATCATGCCTTTCTGGATTAAAGGTTACTGGCATACAGCCTTCTTCTCCTCTTTCCGTATAGCCACTTAAAGCTCTGGCTGTTTCAATAATATCTTCTTCAGTGTAGGCATTTCCCTCACCTAAGGTAAAAAGCTCATAAAGCTCACGGGCATAATTTTCATTGGGGTTGTTGCCATTATTATATACTCCATCCAAATAATAGAGCATTGCATTGGTCAAGCCAATTTCACTAACAAAGTCTTTAAAGTTACCAATGGCATGGCGTTGCAGACAATTAATATAATGGTACAGATATGAGTTGCAATCATAGACTCTAAACTCTGTAACCAAATGATTGCTCCAAAAAAAACTCAATCTATCTCTAAGGTTGTTGTTGAGCATGGTATTGCCATAGGCAATCCTCCATTCTTGCGTTTGGGCTCGCCTCATATCCCTGGCAAGATCATCATCTGCTGGGTAATTGGTGTTGTCCCAATCTGCCCATACAGGAGCAGGAGTGGGAGCCATGGAAAGAGCCTCATTGATGAGGGTGTCCACTAAGGCATTGGCAGTTTGTCCAACTGCGGCGTTAATGGTTTCAACAGATGCGCTAAAACCTAATCTTCTATACAAGTGTGCAGCCCTAAGTTCATCTAAAGGAACAGTATAAGGCGCAAGTGTAGAAGTATTACAATTAATGAAATATTCCATAGTCTTTGGGGCATTTAATAAAATGTAGGTTCATAGTTTTGGGGCAACTAAAATCCTTGGTTATCGATAAATTACTTTTTTAAACGTTTAACTGTACAATTAAGTATTTTAAAATCAATATTTTCGATGTTCTGCTGGGGAAATTACAATCTAATGTTTAAAACTGCCGATGAAGAGGTAAAATTTTCGACCAAATACACATTTATTTTAGGATTTTTTAAAAATTATGGCAAAAAGTAACGAGTTTGGAAAAAAAGGAGAGCAGTTGGCGGTGGATTTCTTAATTAAAGAAGGATATGCTATTAAATATCGTAATTATAGGTATCAAAAAGCGGAAATTGATATTATTGCTCAAAAAGAACAAACCTTGGCTATTGTAGAGGTAAAGTCTAGAAGTACCGATTTTTATGAGAATATTGCTGAAACGGTAACACCAAAGAAAATCAAACTTATGTTACTGGCTGCGGACTACTATGTAATTGATAATGATTTAGATGTAGAAGTGCGATTTGATATTATTACAATTCTTAAAAAGAACAATCGATTTGAGATAGAACATATAAAAAATGCATTTTATCATTTTTAAAAATTTGTTTTATTTATAACAATTTGTTATTTTTGCTCAAAACTTAAAGTAATGAAGACGATTTCCTCTGTAGTAGAACAGTACATTAAGAAGAAGCCATTTTTGCAAAGTGCTCTTGCCCAAGGAATTATAAACCTTACCTCACTTTCGAGAATTGTAAAGCCAGAAATTGAGAATGAATTAGGGAAGGATATTAGGAATGGTGCTATTGTAATGGCATTAAAACGCCTTTCTGATGATTTGGAGTTTAGAGCTACTCATAAAATAATCAAGGTTTTAAAAAATATTGGAGAAATAACAGTAAGGTCTTCGTTAACGGATTATACTTTTTTAGCCTCTGATACTATTTTAACGCAGCAAGCAAAACTTTTGGAAGCTGTAAATGCCAATCAAGATGTGTTCTATACATCTTCGAGGGGAGTAAATGAAATAAATATTGTAATCAGCAACCTATTGGATAAGACGGTTGAAGAACTTTTTAGTTCAGAAAAGTGTACTCAAAAAGCCAAGAATCTTTCATCGATTACCGTTAAACTTCCTGCAGAAAATGTTTCCGTACCAGGAATCTATTATTTCATATTTCAGCGTTTGGCATGGGAAGGCATAGTCTTGTATGAAGTTATTTCTACAACCAATGAGTTTACCATTCTGGTTGATGACGAGCAAGTGGATGTAGCCTTTAAAACCATTAAGGATTTAAAAACATTATAGAATTACTTATCCCGTAAAAAAGAAATTGCTTCTTTATCTGTTTCAGGTTTAGAAATAATGCGCTTATCCTTATCAAGAATAAAATACGTTGGTGTTTTTTGTATTAAATACAGCTTGGCATAATCACTCCCCCATTTGCCTAGTGCAATTGCATGTTCAAAATCTGGAAGCTTTGCAGATTCTGGTTTCCACATAGTTTCATCATCCTCTAAGCCAACCGCAACTACCTTTACATTGGGATATTTTTTTAGCTCTTTGTGGAGTTCTGGAAGTTCCTTTAAACAATGTGGGCAAGTGCTACTCCAAAATACAATTATGTAAGTTTGACCTGCGTTTAATTCACTAAGTTTTTTAGTAGTATTGCTTTTAGTCCATGTAATCTCAGGAGCAATAGCACCAATTCTTAACCTATTGTATTGGTCTATATCATTTATGATTTTATGGTTATTTGTTTTTTCTGCAGATATTTTTAAATAGTCATTAAAAATAGTGTCAGAAATATTATTTAAGCCTTTAGTAACAGCTTGTTTCCATAAGGAATAAAAAACACGCAGTTTATACGAATCATCCACTGTAGACATTTTTTTGTTTACAGTTTCCAAATTTTTGAACATAACAAGTTCCGTTTCCTCTTGGGTTAATGTTTCCAAGGGAAGAGAGGTGAATACATAATTTTCAATCTTGTCCGTTAAAAAACTAGAACTCTGTAGAATTGGATCGCCAATATTTATATGATTAAAATAGGAATCCTTTGTATGCTGAATATATTCCTTGGCAGATTCGAACTTGTTAGAAACATATGGAAAATTTGCTTTTATAAAATGATTGGCGATTAATCCTTCGGTTTTTTCCTCATAGGTCTGTTGAATATTTTTTAATTTTTCATTCAAAAAAGCATAAGTACTTTCATCTGAAACTCCCTCTTGGTAGCAACTAATTATTTCATATTGAGTTGATGTAATTTCAGAAAAATAGGCATTAAAAAGAAGATTTTCATTGGATGATAAAAAAGTTACTCCTTGAGCTGAATCAAAAGTCAAGTGAATGTCTTCTTTTCCACTATAAATAATATCAAAATATAATTCATCTTGGGGAACGCCATATACCAAACGATAGGTGCCTTTGGGTGCATCTTGGGCAATGTTCAACATAAAATTACCATTCTGCATTCTAGTATTCGCTACGAATGTTGGGTTTCCAGAATTTAAATGATAGGCAATGACCCACTTATGCTCTTTAGGTGGGGAAAAAGAACCGTAAATAGTATGTTGCGCCTGTAATCCATAACCAAGTAGGAGCACTAGGGAAAGAACAATTTTTTGGATTTTAAGCATACATAAAATATTAGTCTTTAATAATGGGATTTTGTGCCATAAATGCAGGCAAGGATTTACAGCAATCCACTTTTCCACCAACTTTTACAATAGATGAACCATGTACTGTAATGGTAGACTTAACAAAATCTTCTTTATTAGCATCATAGATATTTTCCACATATTTTTGTGGGTTACGGTCAATATAAGGAAACCAAGTACTATGAATCTGTACCATTATTTTATGCCCCTTTTTAAAGGTATGGAGTACGTCTTGCAACCTAAAATTAACATCAGAAATTTCATCAGATACAAAAGGCTCAGGTTTTTCAAAACTATTTCTATACCTACCACGGAACACTTCTGATCTTACTAGTTGCTGGTAGCCGCCCATAACCACATTTTTAGGATTATGGTCATAATTTTCATGGTCTTGAGGATATACATCAATCAATTTTACAATAAAATCAGCATCAGTACCCGTCATGCTTACCTTAAGTTGTGCCATAATTTCACCAGCGATGGTTTGTGGGTCGGTAAGCTCTTTGGTTTCAAAGGTCAACACATCTGGTCTGCGTGATGCATGGCGCTGATCATCGCTCATAAACCATCTAGGCGTAAAGGTGAGCCCTTCTGTTTCCGATCTATATGGAACGGGTTTGCTTGGGTCACTTATATAACTAAATGAGGCCTTTTCATCTATTGGTTCATTGATTCCCAGCTGGCCATTCTCACCAAAATAAAGTGAAACAGGTTCCACTTCTTTTGGAGGCCAATTTTCAAAACTTTTCCATTCTTTAATTCCTGTATCAAACATATAAGCCTCAGGCAACTTACTATCGGCACCTCCTTTTAAATGATGGGAAAAGAATTTACGTTCTACCTCCCTTTGGTAATAGGTAGAAATACTGTCTCCAAAATAAATATGGTTGTGTGTGGTTTTTCCTTGTTCCCTTGCCCAACCACCATGTGCCCATGGTCCCATGACAATAGTATTCTTTGCTTTGGGATTGTTTGCTTCTATGCTTTTATAGATTGACAAGGGTCCATATAAATCTTCCGCATCAAACCAGCCACCAACGGTCATAACTGCATGGTCAATTCCTTTTAAATGAGGTAGAATGTTTCGTTTTTGCCAGAATTCATCATAATTGGGGTGTTCCACAATCTGTTTCCAGAAGAAATTATCATGATGGTATTTTTCAGTAATGTTTTTAAGCGGTCCCATTTTTAGATAATAATCATACCCGTCAGCGGCAGGGTCATCATAAAAACGATTAATTTTATCAAGGTACCAAGGTTTCCTTGTACGTTCTTCCTTTTGATATCCAAAAACCGCAAATGCTGCCGTATAACTTTCTAAATAAGCTCCTTGATGGTGAAAATCATCAAAAAAGAAATCGGAAATTGGTGCTTGTGGTGATGACGCTACTAAAGCAGGGTGCGCATCGGGTAGGGCAGCGGCAGTATAAAATCCAGGATAGGAAACACCATACATACCCACTTTTCCATTATTATTTGTAATATTTTTCAGCAACCATTCAATAGTATCATAAGTATCGGAACTTTCATCAATATCAGTTTTATTCTTTGGGTAGTTCCCTGGAATATTGGGAGTCATATTATCAAAAAGACCGTCACTCATATAGCGGCCACGAACATCTTGGTACACTAAAATATAACCGTCTTGTACAAGGAAACTAGAGGGATATGTTTTTGCATTATAATCTGAATATTTAGAAGCATTGTAACAAGTACGATTCATTAAAAAGGGATACTTTTTGCTCTTGTCTTTTGGCGTATAGATTACTGTAAAGAGCTCAGCACCGTCTCGCATGGGAATATGATATTCCTTAAGATCGTAGTGAGATATCAAATATATGGAATCAGAGTCCTGAGCTTCATTGGACGTACAAGACAAAAGAAACAGCAGTGCAAAAAAAGAAGTTATTTTCATAATAATATTTTCATGAATCTTATTAGCGATTATTCAATTTCAATGGGACCATAAACCGCGTCTCTAAAAGCTTTGTGCAATCCAATTTGGTCATAAGGAAATAATTGAACGAACATCACCGCAGTTAGCTCATTTACGGGGTCCACCCAAAATAAAGTGCTGGCAGCACCGTCCCAAAAGAACTCCCCAACAACCCCGTTATTTTCTTCCTTTGTTGCTGGTGGACGTAGGCGTACTGCGAAGTCAATTCCAAAACCGACTTGCCCTTTGCTTGGTAGCCACATACGTTCTGTAATGCTATCGGCCAAATGATTGGTGGCCATTAATTCAACAGTTTCTGGTTTAAGAATTGTAACATTATCTATGGTTCCTTTGTTGACCAGCATACGTGCAAATCGCTGATAATTATCCAAAGTAGATGTTAGACCAGAACCGCCCCTTGTCAAAGGCCAATGCTCAAAATAATTGGGGAACGTATTTTCATCTGGCAATCTAGATAGCTCACCTTCTTCACTTCTAAGGTACATCCCAGCAAATTGATTACGATCTTCTTCAGGAATAAAATATCTGGTTTTTGAAAGTCCAAGAGGGTCCAAAACATGTTCTCTTACATATTCTTTATACGGCTGGCCAGAGATACGTTCTACCATAAAAGCTTGTACATCTACACATGGGCCATATTCCCATTGGGTGCCAGGTTGAAAATGTAACGGGGTACTTCCCAGTTTTTCTGCCATTTCTACCAAGGTGTTTTCTCGGTTCATAGCATCTGCCTCACCAATTAGTTTGCCCAATCCAGGGATGTTGGCATTGTTACCAAATCCAGCGGTATGCCTTGTAATATCCCTAATGGTGATTTCTCTATTTACATCTTCCAGAATTGGTTTTCCTGATGCATCTTCTCCTACATATACCTTCATGTTAGCAAATTCTGGAGCATATTTGGAAAGAGGGTCGTCTAAATCAAACTTTCCTTCTTCATATAAAGTCATCAATGCTGTTCCTGTAACTGGTTTGGTCATGGAATAAATCTGAACTATAGTATTGCGGTCCATGGGCCTTTTAGCCTCACGGTCTGCAAGCCCAAAAGCATTGTAATAGACTTCCTTGTCCTTTTCAAAAACCAGGGCAGAAACTCCCGCAATGTCGCCAGCATCTACGAAACTTTTTAGGGTAGAATCCAAACGGGCAATAGCATCATTATTGACAACATATTCAACGGTTTCAACTTCGGATGAGGTTTTTGGATTTTCCTTACAGGCACCTAAAAAAAGAAGCAGACCAGCAAGGAGATAAAAAGATGAATTTTTCATTGTTTGATTTTAAGGTGGTTGAACCTTAAAAGTAGTGTTTTTTTGATAATTTTTAATCCCATCAATTTCTTCTGCAAATTAATGAGGCTTAACTTTTTTATAGAGTCGATTAATACTTCAAAAAACAGTAAGTAAATATGTCTGAAAGCTTAATAAGATATTTTTTATTTTTCTAATGTTTTCAACATTTCTTTTGCATTATTGTTGTTGGGATTTAGCTCTAAAGACTTTTTATAATTTTTTATTGCTTCGTTATTTTTTCCTAGCGCCATAAGTGCTTCTGCATAGCTATCGTATGGATTATCCTTATCAGGAAAAACATCAATACTTAATTTAAAAACTGCCGCTGCATCCTTTGCGTTTCCGGCATGCAACAATTTGTAACCGGAAACTATAAGTTCGGTTTCATCTATGTAATAATCTTTTGAATTTTTATGTTCTTGATAAAACAAAACTCCTTTATCAACACCTTCTTTTATGATTACCTGAGACATAAATTTAGCCAATGGTTTTTTAGGAAGATTATAGGTAGTGTCATTTAAAATGCCAATAATTGAAGTAGTCATAGTATTTAAATAAGCACGTCTCGTATTATTCAAAAAAATAACTGAAGAATTACTGGATGGAATTCTTGTGAATAATGCACAAAAACCTTGAATGGACCCACTATGGCCAACTGTCTCCACCAGGTTAGTAGTATTGCCAATAGGTTTTTCTTTAAGTTCCCAACCATAGCCATAATAACCTCCATAATCAGAATCTGGAATATGTTTATTGAATAGCATAGTTAAATACTTGTTTGGCAATAGTGTTTCAGTATACAAGGCTTGATCCCAAAGAAACATATCCTCTACTGTTGTATATAGGTTGCCAACAGCTGGAATATTTGACATATCTATATAATTGGCATTATAATAATCTCCAAAACTTTTGAAATAGCCTTTGGCTCTATTTTTTATAAGAGGTCTATGTTTGTCTACTCCAGTATTTTTCATGCCAAGAGGAGTTAAAATATTTTCTCGTAAAACGGTTTCATAAGATTTACCGGTTATAGTTTCAATTATATAGCCTAATGTCATATAGCCAGAATTACTATATGCAAACTGTTCTCCGGGTTTAAATTCAAGTGGAAGATTGGAATATTCTGCAACCAATATTTCTGGTCGTTGTCTGTCGGGATATTTATTTAAGGGCAATTTATCTTCATAGTCTCTTACTGTGCCTGAGGTATGGTTTAGAAGGTGATGTATGGTAATTTGTCCACCATATTTTTTTGGGTACTCAGGTAAATAAGTACTTATAGGTTCATGCAATTTTAATTTTCCTTCGGCAACCAATTGCATAACAAGCATTGCAGTAAAAGGTTTGGTTACAGAAGCAATTCGAAATTTTGTATCAGTTTTATTGGGAATATCCCACTCCATATCTGAAAACCCAAAACCTTTTTTATAAATAATATGGCCTTCATGCGAAACTAGAACTGAACCGTTGAAACCTCCATAGTCAGAATATTGACTTATGAGTTCATCTATTTTATCTGCTTTATTTGAGTTTTTATTAATTTCTTTTTTAGCTAGATTACAAGATGTAAATAGTAGGGCTATTAGTATAAAGGTTCCAAGTAAAACAGCTTTATTATATATTCTTTTGGATGTATTCATATTGGGTTTATTTTTTAGTAAAACTAAATCGACATTGACTGATAAGTGTCAAAAGAATGTAAAAGAAGTGTCAACAATTGTAAAAAGTCTTTAAATTATATGTTCTTTACACTAATTATGAGTAGAAGAGCTATTTATACCTTGGCGGTGATTATTATTGTTTTGTTTTCCATACAAATGGTTTCATGCTTTGATAACCAAAATGAAGCATTTTCTGAAAGGGTAAAAATTTCATTAAGAAATGTAGGTCATCAGTTACTACTATCAAATCAAGACACAACATCTTTGATATTACCAATTGTTGAAATGGAAAAACTCAAATATGAATTATCATTTCAGCGTCAATTGTCTATTAATCCACGTAATCTAGTTTTAATTATTGATAGTTCTTTTCAAAAATCAAAACTTCCTAAATATTATCGTGTTGAAGTTGTACAATGCTTAAACAAAGAAATTGCTTATAGTTATGAAATGAGCGCAGAAGAAAAAAGTATTATTATTCCTTGTAGTGGAAGGCTTTTACCAAAAAAATGTTATTCTATTGAGGTGAGGTTTATTCGTAAAAAAGGTTCTTTTCTAAATATACAAACGCTTTTCTTTCTTATTGTTTTTGTTGGTTTAGCATTTTTGATTTTTTGGTATTTTAAAAGAGGGAAAGAACAATTATTAGAAAATGGCGATGAAAAATTTATGGCAATAGGTAGTTTTAAATTTTATCCAGAGCAAAATAAGTTGATAAAAGAGGCTGTAGAAATTAATCTTTCCAAAAAAGAATGCGAGTTATTAGAAATATTTGTAGCTAACCCAAATCAAATCATAAAACGAGATGTGTTAACAAAAAAGGTTTGGGAAGATAATGGTGTTGTTGTAAGTAGAAGTTTAGATACATATATTTCAAAATTGCGCAAGAAATTAAAAGAGGATCATTTTATTAAAATAACCAATGTTCATGGTATTGGTTATAAATTAGAAATAGATTCGTAATACACAACAGTGAATTAATTTTTTTCAAAAGGGCGCAGTGCTTTAACTGCTTTATCCACTGATGTAATCCCTTCAAAAACCAAAAGTAAACGCAGCCCATTTCTGGTTTGTTTTTCTTTCATCTTGCATAGCTGGGTATGGGATTGCACAAATTGAAGCACTTTTGTAAAAGTTGAACTTTGGTAAAAAGCAGATTGTTGGTCGGCAATAAAATAACCAATCAACTTTCCTTTTTTCATGACCACCTTTTCCAGACCTATACCATTGGCAATCCATTTTATGCGAACGGAGTTTAATAAATCCTCTACTTGGATAGGTAGTTCTCCAAAACGGTCTATAAGCTCAGCTTCAAATTTTTGGAGTTCTGTTTCATCCTTCACTTTGTTAAGCTGATTATAGAGATTTAATCTTTCTGTAATATTGTTGATGTAATCATCCGGAAACAAAAGCTCAAAATCAGAATCAATTTGAGTATCTTTTACAAAGACTGTTTCATGATGACCTTCTACCTCATCATACAACTCCTTAAATTCATTTTCTTTAAGTTCTTCAATAGCTTCTGCCAATATTTTTTGATAGGTATCAAACCCAATTTCATTGATGAAACCACTTTGCTCTCCTCCCAATAAATCACCTGCTCCTCTAATTTCCAAATCTTTCATGGCAATATTAAAACCACTGCCCAATTCTGTAAATTGCTCCAAGGCCTGTATGCGTTTTCTAGCATCGTTAGTCATAACGTCATAAGGTGGTGTAATAAAATAGCAGAAAGCCTTTTTATTGCTTCGCCCAACACGTCCGCGCATTTGGTGTAGGTCGCTCAGACCAAAATTATTGGCATTGTTTATAAAAATGGTATTGGCATTTGTCACATCCAAACCACTTTCTACAATGGTGGTAGAGACAAGTACATCAAACTCCCCGTTCATAAAGGAAAGCATAAGTGTTTCCAGTTTTTTTCCTTCCATTTGCCCATGACCGATACCAATTTTAGCATCGGGAACCAAGCGCTGTACCATACCGGCAACTTCTTTTATGTTTTCTATTCGGTTGTGAATAAAAAACACCTGTCCTCCACGTTGAATTTCATAAAAAACAGCATCTCTTATAGTTTCTTCGCTAAAACGAATTACCTGACTTTCAATTGGATAGCGATTAGGTGGGGGAGTTGTAATAACTGATAAATCTCGAGCCGCCATTAGACTAAACTGCAGGGTCCTGGGAATGGGAGTAGCCGTTAGTGTCAGCACATCTACATTTTCTTTAATAGACTTAAGCTTATCTTTAACAGCAACCCCAAATTTTTGTTCCTCATCCACAATCAAAAGTCCTAGATCTTTAAACTTTACATTTTTGTTGACAAGCTGATGTGTTCCAATAATAATGTCAACTTTACCGGCTTCTAAATTCTCTAGAGTTTCCCTTTTTTCTTTCGCAGTTCTAAATCGGTTAACATAATCAACCGTGACGGGTAACTCTTTTAATCGCTCTTTAAAAGTCCTGTTGTGTTGAAATGCCAAAATAGTGGTAGGCACCAAAACCGCCACCTGCTTGCCATTGTCCACAGCCTTAAAAGCTGCTCGGATGGCCACTTCAGTTTTTCCAAAACCTACATCCCCACAGATTAAGCGGTCCATGGGTCGCTCATTCTCCATATCCCTTTTAATATCTTCAGTAGCAGTGCTTTGGTCTGGAGTATCTTCATAGATAAAAGAGGCTTCAAGCTCATGCTGTAAATAACTGTCTGGGGCATATTGAAATCCTTTTTTCAGTCTCCTTTTTGCATAGATTTTAATAAGGTCAAAAGCAATTTTTTTAACTCTGGTCTTTGTTTTTTGCTTTAGTGATTTCCATGCATTGGACCCCAATTTGTAAATTTTAGGAGGCGCACCATCCTTACCGTTGAATTTGGAAATTTTATGAAGTGAATGAATACTGACATATAAAATGTCTCGCTCGCCATACATTAATTTGATGGCTTCCTGTTTTTTGCCCTCAACATCTATTTTTTGTAACCCTCCAAATTTTCCTATACCGTGGTCAATGTGAGTTACATAGTCACCAATTTCCAGTTTGGTAAGTTCCTTTAAGGTAATGGCCTGCTTTTTGGCATAGCCATTTTTAAGCTGAAATTTATGATAGCGCTCAAAAATTTGATGGTCTGTATAACAAACGATTTTTAGGTCGCGGTCTATAAAACCTTGATAAATAGGAAAAACAATTGTTTTGTAATGTACTTGTTTGGCTGCTTCTTGATTACTTTCAGAATCAAAAATATCATTAAAGCGTTTTGCCTGTTGTTCCGATGCGCAAAAAATGTAATTGGTATAGCCCTTGGTATGGTTCTCATTAAGATCATTTATCAATAAATCGAACTTCTTATTGAAGGATGGCTGAGGTTTTGTGTCAAATGCTATATTGAGCGCAGTTGAAACATTGGTATTGGAATTACTGAGTTCAATTAATCTATAATCTTTTAATTGACTTATTAAAAAATCTGAGTTTACAAAAAGCTCTGCAGGGGTTTGGTGCTTTATATCGCTTGACAGTTTAGTAAAAGCTTCTTCAGCCTTATAAAAAAGGGAATCAATTCTTGCTGAAACTAAATCCAGATTTTTACAAAAAACAACAGTTTTAGAAGAAATGTATTTAAGAAAACTCTCTCGTGTTTCATTCAAAAATTTATTTTCCACATTGGGAATAATCGTAATTTTTGAAACTTGGTCAGTTGATAATTGCGTTTCTACATCAAAAGTTCTAATGCTTTCCACTTCATCTCCAAAAAATTCAATTCGGTAGGGTTCGTCATGTGAGAAAGAGAAAACATCCACTATTCCTCCGCGTACCGAAAACTCTCCTGGTTCTGTTACAAAGTCTACCCTTTTAAATTGATATTCAAACAAAACCTCATTAAAAAAGTCCAGAGAAATGGTATCATCAATTTTAATTTTCAGGGTATTTTTTTCTAGCTCTTTCCTAGTGACCACTTTTTCAAAAAGGGCATCAGGATACGTAACAATAATGGCTGGTTTTTTTCTGGAATTAATACGGTTTAAAACCTCTGCACGTAACAGAACATTGGCATTGTCTGTTTCTTCAATTTGGTATGGTCGCCTATAACTACCTGGATAGAAAAGCACATCCTTTTCACCTACTAATTGCTCTAGATCATTAAGGATATATGCAGCCTCTTCTTTATCATTTAGGATGAGTAGAAAAGGAGCATCGGCATTTTTAAAAGTTTCTGATAATAAAAAGGAAAGGAAAGAACCTGTAACGCCTTTTAAATGAATATTTTTTTGGTTGTTGGCAATGGCAGTTCCCAGTTTTTGCAGTTGCAAAGACTGTGCGAATAACTCTGAAATAGTGGATTTAACCAATCCTAAAATTTTCTGCAAAGATAACAGCACTTTTCACTATTAAAAAAATTATCTTTGCCCCTATTAAATTAAAAAAAGCATGTCAATTTTAGATTTATTTGATAGTGGATTTCAGAAAAGGAATCAAGGTCACTTTGCGGCTATAGTAAGGGTTGCCATGAGTGATGGAATTATTACCGATGGAGAAAAAGCGTTTTTGGACCGTTTGGCTCGTAGGTTAGATATTGATGATGAGGATTATAAAGAAATCCTAAAAGGGTATATGACACACCCAATAAACCCACCAACGGGATACAATGATAGATTGGAGCGTTTGTATGATCTTACACGTATGGTTTATGCAGATGATGAGTTGGGTGAAAGACAGACTGCAGTACTTGAGCGTTTAGGTGTTGGACTTGGATTTTCATCAGAAAACATTTCCTATGTCGTGGACAAAGCGCTAAAATTGGTGAGACAAGGAGTAGATTTAGATGATTTTGTTGAGGAGGTTAAAAATATGAATAGGTAGTACAACTTAAAAATAATATTTGGAAGCGGAGCAATTTTATATTGCTCCGCTTTTTTTAGATGTTTTATTTTTTCTTTGAAGGGAATATTTTGTGAAACATTTAGGGGTTATTTCTCAATGTTTTTTAAATTTATAACTTTGTGTTTTATTTATAACAAATATGAATTATATAATTAGAACTGCTGTTGCTGATGATATGTCCCAAGTATTGGGGCTTATAAAAGAGTTGGCAATATTTGAAAAAGAGGAAAACGCTGTTGAGGTTACTGTTGACAATTTAATAAAAGATGGTTTCGGAGATAAAAAACTCTTTCATTGTTTTGTAGCAGAAACTGATAATAATATTATAGGTATTGCATTGGTCTATCCAAGATACTCAACATGGAAAGGACCAGTAATCCACTTAGAAGATTTAATTGTAAGTGAAAGCGCACGTGGGAAAGGCTTGGGCTCTGCTTTATTGGCAGAGGTAGTAAAATATGGCCATAGCTTGGGAGTTAAACGCATTTGTTGGGAAGTATTGGATTGGAACGACCCCGCCATAGATTTTTATGAAAGTAAAGGAGCTAAGGTGATGAGAGATTGGGATGTGGTACAATTAAACGAAAAAGGAATACAAAATTTTATTGAAAATAGTAAATGAGGGTTTTTAAGTTTGGAGGAGCATCTGTAAAAGATGCAGATGGAGTGAAAAACGTAGTAAATGTCCTTAAAGAAGTTGGGCATGAAAACACACTGGTAGTTGTGTCTGCCATGGGTAAGACTACAAATGCCATGGAGGAAGTTGTGAGGGCGTATTTTGATGATCAAGGCTCTTTGTCTTCTGCAGTACAGGAAGTTGTAAAATATCACAATGCCATTTTGTTGGATTTGTTTTCCAATGATAGGCATCCAATATTTGGCCAGGTAAAATCATTTTTTGATGATGTTCAGGATTTTTTGTCCAGAAATAAATCTCCTAATTATAGTTTTGTCTATGATCAAGTGGTTGGTTATGGAGAATTAGTATCAACTACCATTATCAATGCTTATTTTAACGAAATTGGAATTGATTGCAATTGGTTAGATGTACGTTCTGTAATAAAAACTGATAGCAACCATAGAGAAGCACACGTGCATTGGGAAAGTACTCAGGCAAAAATCACAGAAGCCGTAGACAAAGACAAATTATACATTACTCAAGGTTTTTTAGGTAGTGATGAAAATAATTTCACCACTACCTTGGGTAGAGAAGGCTCGGATTATTCAGCAGCCATTTTTGCTTATTGCCTCAATGCAAACTCTGTTACTATTTGGAAAGATGTTCCAGGGGTTTTGAATGCAGACCCAAGGTATTTTGAAAACACCCAATTGCTCAATAAGATTTCGTACCGAGAAGCTATTGAACTTGCATTTTATGGCGCTTCGGTAATCCATCCTAAAACATTACAACCTTTGCAGCGCAAGGAAATTCCTTTGCATGTAAAATCTTTTGTAAACCCTAATGATAAAGGAACTACAGTTGGTAAAGGAAATGGAATAGAACCAAAAGTACCTTGTTTTATAGTTAGGAGAGGACAGGCTTTGGTAAAATTGTCTTCATTGGATTTTTCTTTTATTGTAGAGGACAGTATCAGTGAGATTTTTAAACTCTTCCATGAGTATAAAATGAAGGTGGACCTTATCCAGAACTCGGCCATTAGCTTTTCGGTTTGTGTGGATAACAAATTTGGTAGGCTTCATGAGCTTTTAAACCATTTAAAAGCAAAGTTTAAAGTGGTTTGCCATGAGGATGTTTCATTATATACCATTCGCCATTTTGATGTACAGGCAATAGAATCGCTCCAAAATGGAAAAGAAGTACTATTGGAACAGCGCGGAAAGGAAACGCTTCAGCTAGTGGTAAAATAAGGTTTTTTTCTTTTTTATTCCCTTATGATTTTAACTGTACATTTGGGGATTTTCCTATATTTATATTTACCAAACTTTATAGAGGCAACATGGGATTAGTGACGGCAAAAGAGGTAGCAAAGGCCATAAAACTTGAAAAATATGGCATTTTAGGTACTTTTTTAGGATGGGTTTTGTTGAAAGTGACACGAATTTCCAGTATTAATTCCTTTTATGACACCATAGCAGATTTGGAAGGGGTGCATTATCCCAATGCTATATTAGACCACTACGAAATAGATTATTCCATTCCAGAAGAAGATTATAAACGTTTACCCAAAGATGGTGCTTATATTACTATTAGCAATCACCCACTAGGTGCTATTGATGGAATTTTGCTATTGAAGTTAATGGTTGAAAAACGTCCAGACTATAAAATAATGGCGAACTTTTTATTGCAAAGGATGAAGCCAATGATTCCATATATTATTCCTGTAAATCCTTTTGAAGAACACAAGGAGGCAAGAAGTAGTATTGCGGGTTTTAAAATGGCATTTCAGCATTTAAAGGAAGGCCACCCATTGGGTATTTTTCCTGCTGGTGAAGTATCAACACATAGAGATGGTAAGTTAATTGTAGACAGGCCTTGGGAAGAAGCAGCTCTAAAACTTATACGAAAGGCAGAAGTGCCAGTAGTACCTATTTATTTTCATGCCAAGAACAGTAATTTTTTCTATAGGTTGGCAAAAATTAGCGGAGTTTTTAGAACTGCTAAAATACCATCAGAAGTATATACTCAAAAAAATAGACCAATCAAGGTAAGAATTGGTCAGCCTATTTCCGTACAGGCTCAAAAAGAGCAGGAGACTTTGGAAGACTTTACGGAATTGTTGAGGAAGAAAACCTACATACTGGCAAATGCCTATGAAAAAGAAAGGTTAAGGGATCAAATCCCTACAACAATAAAAATTCCAAAAGCTCCTAAAAAAATAGCCTCTGCTGTTCGTACCGAAGTGATTCAAGGAGAGATTGAAAAGCTTAGGGAAAAGGATTGCCGATTACTGCAAAGCAAAAACTACGAGGTGTTTCTTGCCCAAGAACAGGATATGCCTTTTATTTTAAAGGAAATTGGTAGACAAAGAGAGGTAACTTTTAGAGCAATTGGAGAAGGCACCAATAATGCCATTGATTTGGATAGATTTGATTCTTATTATCATCACTTGTTTTTGTGGGATGATACTGAAAAGGAAATAGTTGGGGCATACAGGATGGGAATGGGTTCTCAGATTTATGCCAATTATGGGATTGATGGATTTTATCTCCAAGATCTTTTTAGATTAGAACCAGAACTGCACGATATGATGAGTAAGTCTATAGAAATGGGACGTGCTTATATTGTAAAAGAGTACCAACAGAAGCCAATGCCTCTTTTTTTATTATGGAAGGGGATTGTGCATACGACTCTTCGCTTTCCAGAGCACAAATATTTAATTGGCGGGGTGAGCATTAGTAACCAGTTTTCTAATTTTTCTAAATCCTTGATGATTGAGTTTATGAAATCTAATTATTGGGACCCTTATGTGGCACAGTATATCCGCCCTAAGAAGGAATTTAAAGTTAAACTTACAGATGCAGATAAAGAATTTGTATTTGACGAGACTCAGGCCGATTTAAATAAGTTTGATAGACTTATCAATGAAGTAGAACCTGGAAACCTTCGTTTGCCAGTACTTATTAAGAAGTATATTAAGCAAAATGCAAAAGTGGTGGCCTTTAATGTAGACCCATTGTTCAACAATTCTGTAGATGGTTTAATGTACATTAAGATTGCGGATTTGCCAGAAAGTACCGTAAAACCAGTAATGGAAGAATTTCAATCCGAGTTGGAACGCAAATTGGCTGAGTCACAACCCAAGTAAGTACAACTTCTTTTTAAGATTTAGCCTTAGAAAATACATAAAGTAATTCCGTAGCAATCTGTAAACTTCTTTCTCTATATTTTTCTACTTGTTGGGGGGTATTGTCAAATGCTTTTGGATCTTCAAAGGTGATTGGGAATCTTTTCTCTGCACCAGCGACAAATGGACAACCATGGTCGGCACTAGAACATGTCATGATAGCTCCAAACCCAAATTTTGGGTTGAATGTGTCGTCATATGTTTTTGAAAAGCCTATGATTGGATGCTCATTGTTAGCATATTTTACAGCGTACACAGGATTTTTATTTTCAGAGAGTTTTTTTATTTCAAAACCCGTATCACTTAAAGTATCTGCAACCATTGGGAACAAGGCTGTGGCTTCTGTCCCTCCAGAGTAACAGAATACGTTTTTAATTCCCAAATGATAGGCGATAGCCTGTGCCCATATTTGTGATAAATGACTTCTGCGAGAGTTATGCGTGCAAATAAAATTTAACCGTATAGGTTGTTGGGTTTCAATTTTAGTTTTAACATAGCCCACTAAAGGATTAAGTATTGCTTCTCGTTCCGTTGTTATCTCATTTGTATTTAACAACTTAATTTTTTTTTCTATTTCTGGGAGCAATTGCTTTTTATCCATTTTTTTATATGCCTACAGTTTTACTTCTTCTTTCAAATAATAGATTGTCTTTCCAGACATTGTCTAATTTTCCAACTCGCTCTCTTTTTCCAATATGTCGGAATCCGGATTTTTCATGTAGTTTAATACTAGCTATGTTCTCAGGGAAAATACCAGATTGTAAAGTCCAAAAACCTTGGTTTTCACTTTCCGAAATCAGCTTTTCCATTAACTTTTTCCCTACACCAAGACCCCTATTGTTCTTTCCTATATAAATACTCACTTCAGCAACACCACCATACACACATCTACTAGAAACAGGAGATAGGGCCGCCCAGCCTAAAATAACATTGTCTTTTTCTGCAACAAACCTACATTCTTTTAGGTGGGCGTTGTCCCATAAAGTGTAATCGGGAACAGTAGTTTCAAAAGTGGCATAGCCCGTTGCAATTCCTTCGGCATAAATTTCTGAAACTGCCAACCAATCATCTGGGAGCATTGCTCTTGGTTTTATTTGGCCCATTTTAACAACATATTACTTTTGCTCTGTACTTTGTCCAGATGGTTTGCGGATTTCTAAACAGTAATAAAACATGTAGCAAAGCCAAAACTAGAGAACCAGGAATTATATTAATACTTATAAAAGTAAATATTTCTTTACCAGTTGAGATGGCTATTGAATCAACAAGAGTTAAGGAGTTTTTATTGATTCTTAATTTTGACGCAAGAACAAGTGCAATGGCAGCAAAATGAAATGCATTTGAGAAAACATGTATAATGTATTCCCACTGAGGTAATCCCCCCATAAAATTTCTACTTTCCTTTTCTGAATAGGCATCAATACCTAATACTATCATGTCAACAATTACAAGGGTACAACCTATTAGGAAAGCAACCTCATTATTTTCGGTTATGAAAAGAAACCATACAATTAACGGAAATAAAATAGCCCTTATGGAATGCGTTTTATGTTCTAAAACACTTTCTTTTCTATTGAACAGTTGATATTTCCAGATGTGTAGGTAAAAACCATCATAGGTGGCTAAAATCATAAAAATTACTAAACAAAAGCTTGCCAAATAATATAAAATTTCCATAGTCCCTTTTTAAATTAACAACAACCACTTCCAGGCGCACAACTACCTTCTGTAATACCTTCTTCAACTGTTTCTGGAACGCCACAAGTTTCCTTTGCTTTGCAATCTGTTTTTTCTACTGCAAGTTGCATGGTAAGATTATTTTCATCTATTGTATAATCATTGACAAAGAGTTGGGCTGTGTGAAAATCTGGATTGCTATATTCAAATTTTACTTCGGCATTTCTATCCATGGTTCTCATCTTATCCACTTTGTTTAAAATTCCCATTGCCTTGTAAACTGACATGTATTCTGTTTTGCCTATTTCTGAAGGACTTTCCCAAAGCTGAATTATGGTTTCTTTCCAAGCATCTGTGCCAGCGCCACAGTCAACAGACTCTATGTTGACGTTTTTAACTTCGGTAATATGGTAATTGGCACCAACCAAAGCACCAGGCTTGTATTCAAAAAGAAGGCTTTTATTTTGGTGCTCTTTTAATAATTCTAAAAATTGATTTGTTTTCATGATATATCTATTTTATTAACAACAATTGGATTGGGTGGTTACAAAGAAGGAGTTTAAAAGCCGCTGAATCTCTTTCCATTTTTTTAAATTGATACAGTAACAAACACTTTTCCCTTCTATTTCTCCACTTATTAAATCTATCTTTTTTAATTCTTTTAAATGCTGCGAAATTGTGGGTTGCGCCAAACCAACCTCTTCAACAATATCGTTGCAAATACATGCTTCTTGTTTGCTTATATATTGTAGAATAGCAATACGTGCGGGATGTGCCAATACCTTTAGAATAATGGCTAACTGATTCTGTTTTTCCGTAAAAATTTGTGTTTTAGTAACGCCCATAACGTATTTTAATATTGCAATATTACGATAATAAATAATATAAAAAAAGCCAGACCTAAAAAATCTGACTTTTCTATTCTTAGAACCAAGGTTTTTTACCTACTTGGTAGGTGTTGTAAAACTCCTCATCTGACTTGGTCAAGTATATAATACCTTCTATTAAAGTTATTAGCCAAATAAGTCCGTTCGCAATGCCACAAGTTATTATTCCCAAAATTATGGTACAAACCAAAAGAATAACACCTTCTTTGGTATACCCTAAAATAAATTTGTGGATTCCAAATCCACCCAAAACAATTGCCAAAATACCAGCCAATATTTTTTTATTATCACCAGTTGCACCACTGAAAGCTTCTTTGGCACTATCAGTAAATTCTTTTGCAGTTTCTTTTGCTTCCTCAGCAAATTCACTTGCGGACTCTTTTGCATCTTCAAATGCTTCTTTTGCATCTTCTTTTAATTCAGAGGCTTTTTCACTTGCTTTTTCGGCGGCCTCTTTTGCTGCATCCTTCGCATCGTCCAATGCATCTTTTGCTTTATCTCCTAAATCTTTTTCTTCGTCTGACATAGTGTTTATGTGTTGGTTAAAATGAAACTCTAATGTAGTAAATATTTCTATTTTAAAGAAACGCTTTGTCAAAAGGCTCCCAAAGCTCTAATTTATTGCCTTCTGGATCTAAGATCCATCCAAATTTTCCGTATTCAAACTCTTCAATTTCCCCTACAACAGTAACACCTTCTTTCTTTAATACCTCCAATAGTTCAACCAAATTTTCTACCCTATAATTAATCATAAATTGCTTTTCACTGGGTTTATAATAGGTAGTGTCCTCACTCATAGGACTCCACTGGGTGGAGCAATCGTTCCCCTCCTTGTCTTTCCACCAAAAAGTACAGCCATATTGATCTGTATTTAACCCAAGGTGAGTTTTATACCATTCCTTTACTTTGTTAGGGTCCTTTGCTTTAAAGAAAAATCCTCCCAATCCAGTTACTCTTTTTTTCATTTTTTCTTAATGTTATGTTCATATAAGTCTATCCAATCGGTAGGAGTCATTTTAGCACAGAGCTCTCCAATGAGTACATAGGGAATATCACCCATATTTTTAAAACGGATACAACTTTTCCCCATATCTAATTTACGCTTGCAATGTTTTGGATATTCGGATACGAACCAATCATATAGCTTAGGGTCTGCATAGATGCCCGAATGGTAAAGGGCCACAAAGTTTTTTTGCGAGGCTAAATTTATAAAAGGAAGAGGTAATTTTGGGTCACAATGGTATCCATCTGGATAAGTTTCATGGGGTACCACATACCCAATCATTTTATAACTAATACACTCTTGGAATCCTTTTGGCAAATTCTTTTTGATTAATGTTCTAATTTTTGACACCACTTCTTTACGGTCGTCAGGAAGTTTAGAGATATATTCATCTGGTGTCTTGGCATCAATGGTCATAAAGAGATTATTTACGTTGTAGAATTAAAGCAGAAAGTAAAGAGATTATAAAACCAATCACAAAAACGGTTATGAACATTAAGAAGAAGTTCATTAATGGACTAGAAAAAAGCTCTTTTTCGGCTTCTAGAGCTTCAAGTTTTATTTTAAAATCTTCGGGTGAGAGTGTTGCTTTCATTTGCTCAACAGAATGAGCATAATATTCTGCCATAAAATCTGGATTAATGAATTTAATATAGATAATATCCAAAATTCCAAAGGCAAAAGCAGTAATAAGGCTTATAAGTATACCAATGGTCAATCCTTTTTTAAAACTGATAATCCCTTTGTTTTCTTTATCCCTAAAATGTTTTATGCCAAAAAAGACAAAAGAAAGAGAGACCAGCATGGAAGCGTACCCTATAATTTCTTGTGTAGAATAGTCAAATTCTTTTCCTAATGTCCAAGCCAAGAGAAAAAGTATACAGATTAAAATGGCCCCATAAACTCCATAACGTAAAACAGTTTTTTTCATTTATTTAAGTATTATAGTTTGTTCAAAAATAGCTGTAGATATTCATAAACCATTCATACTAAAGTACCAAAATGATATTAATTGATTGATTTTTATTTAAAATGATATAATCTGAAGCTTCTTGGCTTTCTGTATGGCTTGTGTTCTTCTTTTGACGTTTAGTTTTATCAGCAGATTGGATACATGGGTTTTTATAGTACTTTCTGAAACAAAAAGTTTGTTTGCTATCTCTTTATTAGATAGACCATTTTTTATTTCAACAAGGACTTCATATTCTCTGGAGCTAAGCCCTAGTTGTTTTATTTGGTTGTGGTCAATGTTATTTTTAGGAGTAATGTCTTGGTTAGAATCCTTTTTATTTAAGTACATACCAATTAAAAAAAAGACAATGGCTATGACCGCAATAATTATTTCAATTGATATGGTTCCGGATAAATAGGAATAAGTACTTATTTGAAACAAGACTAATAAGGCAATAATCAAAGAGGAGAAAATAAAAACAGTACGCTTCACACTCTAAATTTAGCAAAATTTTGCTTTGACTTTGTCCACAATGGTCTGAGCCAATTTTATTTTACTTTCTACTGTCCAACCTGCTACGTGAGGAGTTAAGAGCACATTTTCTGCTTCAATTAAATATTGGAAGGCTTCGGGGATAGACCCCTCGACTCCGCTCGGGGAGACACCAGTATTAAAGAGGTTTTCAAAAGACTTTTTTTCATATTCCAATACATCCAATCCGGCACCTAAAATTTTTCCAGATTTTAAGGCCTCGACCAAATCTTTTGTAATAACAGCTTTACCACGAGCCGTATTGAAAAGCCAAAATGGTTTTTGAAAAGCGTTTATGAATTCGGAATTTATCATTCCAATAGTTAATTCCGTTTGTGGCACATGCAAACTCACTATATCTACCTTTTGCTGAAATTCCAGAATACCCACTTGACGGGCATTTTCGTTACCTACACCACCAACAATATCGTAACAAAGAACTTCCACATCAAATCCCAGGAGTTTTTTGGAAAATGCTTTTCCCATATTGCCATAACCAATAATTCCAACTGTTAAACCATCCAGTTCAATTCCACGATTACCTTCTCTGTCCCATTTCCCTGAACGAACTTCTTTATCAGCTTTGTTCAATTTATTGAAGAGCGAAAGCAACATACCTAAAGTATGTTCTCCAACGGCATTTCTATTGCCCTCGGGTGCTGAAGCTAAAAAAACTCCTTTTTGTTTGGCATAATCAGTGTCAATATTTTCTAGACCAGCACCTAAACGCCCAATGAATTTTAAATTGGTTGCTTTGTCTAAAAAAGTTTGGTCAATTGTAAACCTTGACCTTATGATTACTCCATCATACTCATGAATTTTAGCCTCAATTTCTTCTTTGGTTGAGGTATAATCTTCATGATTTTCAAAACCCAATCCACTGAATTGCTCTATAATCAATGGGTGATTGGTATCTAGGTGAAGTACTTTCATTAAATCTTTGGGTATTTTGTTTGTGTTTTTTCGTGTTGCACATTTCCGGTATGTGAGGTCGTTAGCTTTTCAAAAAGAAGCACATGAACCTCTTCACCATTTTTGGTCATGGGATTATGTTCAACACCCTTAGGTACTACAATGATTTCACCCTCTTTTACAACTTCGGTTCTGTCCCTAAATTGCATATACAAAGTGCCTTTTAATACTTGGAAAAGTTCATCCTCGTTTTCATGGGCATGCCACACAAATTCTCCATTTACTTTTGCTAAAAGGACTTGCATATTGTCTACAATAGCAATTTGGTGAGGATGCCACTGTTTGGTAAACTCGGCATGTTTTTCTTTAAGGTTGATGGATTTCATTGTTAGAATTTTATTTAAATACCCAATACCAATTTGGCTATCATAAAGTAGATAAGAATTCCAAAAATGTCATTGCTAGTGGTAATAAAAGGGCCAGTAGCAATTGCGGGGTCTATACCTCTTTTGTCCAAAAACAAAGGTACAAAGGTGCCAATAATCCCAGCTACAACTATAACAACTATTAGAGATATAGAAATTGCCAAAGCGGTATAAAAATCGCCTTTCCACAACCACGTAAAAAGCAAAAGGATTGATGCCAAAATAATTCCATTTAGTAAAGCTAACAACATTTCTTTCCACAGACGATTACTAATACTGCCTTTTAAATCATCATTTGCTAATCCTTGAACAATAATAGCACTGGATTGTACACCAACATTACCAGCCATGGCTGCAATTAAAGGTGTAAATAAAAACAGAATGGCATGATTACTAATAATTTCCTCGAAACTGCCCATAATTACGGCTGCACCAACTCCTCCAAAAAGACCTAAGATTAACCATGGAAGTCTAGCACGTGTTAAATCCCAGATACTATCATCTGCTTCTACAACTTGAGAGATACCAGCGGCCAATTGATAATCTTTTTCGGCTTCTTCTTTAATTACATCTATAATGTCATCAATAGTAATTCTACCAACAAGCCTTCCTATTTCATCAACTACAGGGATTGCTTCCAAATCGTATTTGGACATTATTTTAGCCACCTCCTCTGGGTCCTCATTTACATTTACAGCATCTACTTTGGGGATATAAATTTCCTTGATATGGGTTTCTGTGGATACTGTTAGCAAATCTTTGAGCGATAAACGGCCTTTTAATACCTCGTCATTATCCACTACATAAATAGAATGTACTCTAGTTACGTTTTCTGCTTGTGAACGCATTTCCCGAACACATCTGGTAACCGTCCAGTTTTCATTTACCTTAACCAACTCTTTAGCCATAAGTCCCCCAGCAGAATTTTCATCGTACCTAAGAAGGTCAACAATGTCCTTGGCGTGTTCCTTATCCTCAATATTTGAGATAACATCCTTTACAATTTCATCTGGAAGCTCTGCAACAATATCGGCAGCATCATCTGTGTCTAGTTCATCTAGCTCTTCCGCAATTTCTTTTGCGGAAAGGTTATTTAGAATGGACTCACGAACATCCTCGTCTAATTCAGTAAGAATGTCAGAGGTTTTATCACTGTCCAAAAGTTTAATAAGATAGGTGGCCTCATCCTCATTAAGTTCATTAATGATTTCCGCAATATCCGCATAGTGATACCCATCCATAAGGGCAGTAAGTTCTTTTCCCTTTAGGTTTTCTATAAGCTGTTCAATTTCAACTACAAGTTCGTCTGTAAGTTTAAACGGTGTCATGGTCTATCTTCTTGGTCAGTGCAATAAAATCCAGTACAGATAATTGTTCTGGGCGTTGGTCAAAGATAGTATCTTCTTTTAAAACATCGGAAAGTGCAAAGGTTTTTAAACTGTTGCGCAATGTTTTTCTACGTTGGTTAAAGGCTGTTTTTATTACCTTAAAAAAAAGTTTTTCATCACAGCCAATGTCATATTTTTCTTTTCTCTTTAGTCGAAGCACACCAGATTGAACTTTTGGGGGTGGTTCAAAAACAGAAGGGGGAACAGTAAATAAATATTCTGCATCATAAAATGCTTGTACAAATACCGATAGAATTCCATAGGCCTTGCTTCCTTCTTTTTCACAAATACGTTGGGCTACTTCTTTTTGAAACATACCAGTAAATTCTGGAATTTGCTCTTTTAACTCAAGCATTTTAAAAACAATTTGTGTAGATATGTTGTATGGAAAATTACCGGTAATTGCAAACTGGTCACTACCAAAGAGGGTAGATATATCATATTTTAGAAAATCTGCTTCCAAAACCTTGAAAGTTCCTTTTCTTTGTTTGGTTTCTGGGTGTTCCAATGCAAAACTATGATTTAGATAGATGATGGATTCCTCGTCCAAGTCCATAGCAACCAAATCTATATCATGGGCTAATAAATATTTTGTAAGTACGCCAGTTCCAGGACCAATTTCTAGTACATTTTTGTACCCAGATAGAGATAGGGTATCAGCAATATCCTTGGCAATTTTTTCGTCCTTTAAAAAATGCTGCCCCAAATATTTTTTTGCCTTAACGGGACTTTCTTCCTTCCAATTTCTTTGATTTCCATTTTTAAAATTGGAGCTGTATTTTTTCTTTTTGGACATTTTATCAATCTAAATTTTCTACATAGACCCAAGCATCAGTACCAGATTTTAAGGTCACTTTTTCTCTTCTGTAGGCACTGGTTTCATAAACATCTGTCTTCAAAAGCTCTTCATTGGTAATTTTGTAAACCATTCCTGAGACTAAATCATTTTTATTTTCTGTTTTCATCACCAATGGATATTTGCCATAAACTGCATTGATCAATCGTTTGTGGCCAAGGAGAAAATCTGGCTCTCCATCTAAAATTCTTCCAAAAATATACTGTTGAACCTGAAGGTCTTGTAAGGTACCGTATGTAAATAAAAACTCTGTTGTTTTCAATTATATCTAATGCTCGCTTATTACTTCTAATTCTGTTCTAAATGCCACAAACTTATTTGGAAACTCTTTTGCCACATTTTTTCTTAACCGATCTGCGTCCTCTTTATAATATTTATTCAAAGTTTCCCTATCTATGGTTGTATATTGAATAGAATAAGAAGTGCCACCTATTTCTTCTTCCACTAGAATTCTGCTCATTTTTGCATTGAGAAATTTTCCTGTTGCCAATACATCTGGAATGTGAATTTCCCTCATCCATGATACAAATTTGTCATGAACCAATTCATCTATATTTATGGTGACGTTGTATATAATCATATTTTTAATTAATAGAATCCCCTCTTAATATTCTAAAATTCTTTCGTGCTTGTGGAAAATAATAACTGTCTTGATAGTTATAGAGTATTTTCTCATAATGTTGTTTGGCCAACTCTGGTTGATTAAGAATATTTTTATAAAGTTCTGCTATGGCAAAATGTGCATCATCGGCTAAAATATCATTTCCATAGAATTCCACTATTTTTAGATAATTGAACTTTGCGGCCTCATAATCTTTCTGCTTCTCCAATAATTGCCCTTGTTTTAGCAAAGCCTCATCTTCAATTTTCTCACCTTTATGGTTTTGCAGTATATCTTCCAAAGCTTTAATGGCCTCTTTTGTTTTGTTTTGATAGCCCAATAAATCTGCTCTAGCATATTTTTTAAGTGCCGTTTGTGTGGAATCTTCCAAGGAGTTGTCCGATATTAATAAACTCAGCTGCATGGCATCATTGGCAATTAGTTGTGAGGTTGAACCTCTAAGGACTTTCAATTGGGTAAGAGCCCAATCAAAATCACCTTTATAAAAACTGGTTTGAGCTACTTTAAAACGGGCATTTTGCCCCATGACATCGTTTTTTAATTTTTGTTGGATTTGAGAAAAGTAGATAAGTGCTTCATTAAACTTTTTGTCAAATACCAGAATATCACCCAATGCCATTTTAATATACCCTTCCCCAAACCTATTTAAAGGCAGTTCTAGGTTGTTTTTTAAAATATCTGTAGCACGTTTTGGCTCTTCTTTTTTAAATGTTAGGAAGTTGGCATAAGCTATGGGCAATTGTAATGTATTGGGTTGATAACCATATTGTTCTATCAGTTTATCAAATTTTTTTTGGACTTCATCATACTTTTTGGAATCACCATCTAGCAGGTCAATGTCAATAAGATTTAACTCGGCATTTAATCTAGTAATGGGGTCGCGACCCTTATCAACAATATATTGGAAAATGTTTTTTGCATCGGTAATAGCATTATCTTCCAAGGTAATTTCTCCCAAATTTTCCATGCGAGCCAATGAACTTTCTTCCTGTCTTTTATAAATTGCTTTTTCTTGAGTAAAAGCACTTTTATATTGTTTTTGCTGAACAAAAAGCCAGCTTAAAAGCTCATTCCACAACACATTTGGATTTTTTTGAGCTTTCAGTAATAATGTTTTTTTAAGTAAAATGTTGTTTTCATTTTCTGGGTCCTCAGCAATAAAATCATCTATGTTTCGCAGGACATTGGACTTGGATGACCTGCCAATTACTATGAGTTCTAGGTAGCTATCGTACATTTTGGAAATATTTCCCTGTTCTCCATAAATGCGAGCTAGTTGAAAATTAAAGTCTAACTCAGGATTTAATTCCATAGCTTTTGTATATGCCTTTACTGCATAATCCAACAAAGCATATTTTTGAAACCGAAAACCAACTCCATATCCAAAATTTGGATTTTCCTTAATCTTAAGGATAGCTTCATCATAATAGATAGTGGCTTTTTCAGCCATGTTCTGTAACGTAAAGTTATATCCCAATTCAACAAAAAGAACAGGGTATACATTACCTGCATTTATTTTTTTGAGCAGAAATGTTTCCACTTCTTGGTACCGTTCCAATTGCTGATAACATTCAATTAGACCATCAAAATAATCTGTTCTACGGGGATTTTGCTCTACCAGTTTTTCATAAAAAACAACAGCCTTTTCATATTCTCCATCATTGAGGTACTGTTTTGCCAAAAAATCGTCTTGGCCAAACCCAAACTGCAGGCAACAAAGAGCAAGAATAAAAAGCAGGGACCTCAAAAGCGTTGTTTTTCCAAAGATACGCAGATTGTGGAAAATTGGTGTTAAGGGATTTATAAATGGGAATTTGAATTTTAAAACCAGTCATCAATATGTTCTTTAAAAAAACCAGAACAGATGTAACTTAATTTATAATATCAAACCCGGTGTAAGGAACCAAAACCTCTGGAATTTTTATTCCTTCCGGCGTTTGGTAATTTTCCAAAATTCCGGCCAAAACCCTGGGCAAGGCCAAAGAACTGCCATTTAAGGTGTGGGCCAACTGACTTTTCCCATTTTTATCCTTAAAACGAAGCTTAAGCCTATTGGCTTGATAGGTTTCAAAATTAGAAACAGAACTTATTTCTAACCAACGGTCCTGGGCGGTAGAAAATACTTCAAAATCATAGGTAAGAGCCGATGTAAACCCTAAATCACCACCACAAAGACGAAGAATGCGATAGGGTAATTTTAAATCTCGCAGAATATCTTTTACATGATCTACCATTCCGTTCAATGCAGCATATGAATTGTTTGGGTGCTCAACACGCACTATTTCTACTTTGTCAAATTGATGCAAACGGTTCAGCCCACGTACGTGAGCACCATAACTACCAGCTTCTCTTCTAAAACAAGGTGTATAACCAGTTAAGCAAATAGGAAAATCTTTTTCATTTACGATTTCATTTCTAAAAATATTGGTAACAGGAACTTCAGCAGTTGGAATTAAATATAAATTATCTGCCCCTACGTGATACATTTGTCCTTCTTTATCTGGCAACTGACCAGTACCGTAACCTGAAGCCTCGTTTACCAAATGCGGAACTTGAATTTCTTTGTAGCCAGCTTCTGTATTTTTATCCAAAAAATAGGAAATAAGAGCTCGTTGTAATCTTGCACCTTTTCCTTTGTAAACGGGAAAACCTGCTCCTGTAATTTTTACACCCAATTCAAAATCTATAATGTCATATTTTTTTGCCAACTCCCAATGTGGTAAAGCATCACCAGAGAGCACGGGAATATTCCCCTCTTTAAAAACCTCTTCGTTATCCTCTTCTGTACTTCCAGCAGGCACAGATATATGAGGTATATTGGGGATTTGATATAATAAATCTTGTAATTCTTCAGCAGTGGTGTTTAAGTCTTCTCCTAGTTTTTTAGAATCTTCCTTGAGTGTACCAGTTTTTTCTTTTAGGGTATTGGCTTCCTGGGCTTTTCCAGTTTTAAATAGCATGCCTATTTCTTTGGAAAGACTGTTGGCCTCTGCCAAAGTTGCATCCAACTGAGTTTGTGTTGCTCTTCTTTTTTCATCTAATTGCAAAATAGTATCCAATAGGGAGGAAGCATCTAAATTGCGTTTATTCAATGCTTTTATGATTTTGTCCTTGTTTTCCCTAATGACCTGTAATTGCAACATTTTTATAAAATTTAAGGGACAAAGTTAAGTTTAATTGACCAATGTATCAATGGGAAAATTTATGGTAGTTGATGAACCATTATTAAAGCCGGTTTCTATTGATATAAGTTACTCCATCTCTTTTGACAATGGTAAAATCCATTCACTATGGGAAAAAGAATTCCAAGGTACACTAGCCAAATCTACTTGTGGGTCTATAAAAGGTTTGGATGCTTTTCCATTGATGCTAACTCTAGAATTTACGGCGTGTACCTCAACATCTTGCCCATCATTAGCATATTCTTTTTTTAAGTGCTGAGCGAATTGCCATATAAAATCTGGATACGCAGCTATTCTTTTTGCTTGTTTTTTGCTGAGATAATCAGTTGTTTTTATTGTTTCAATCTGCCCTGATTTTTTGTTCTTGGTTTTGAAAGTGATAGTTCCAGACCTACTTCTAAGCATCATACGCCAACTCATTCGATGACCTTCTTCAGTCCACAATACATCATCTTTAATAAAATAATGGCGAATAGGTAATATTAACTGAATTAGAAAATAGATACTGGCACCAATTAAAAAGAACTTTTTATATGAAGGTGATTGAGTTTCATCATCAGTATACAGTGGCTTCTTTTTAAAGAAGATGTTTCTTATTGTCTTTCCATCAAAAAAGAAGACAATAAATGCCAAGGATAAATAAGGAAAAATACCTATTTGGAATACTACGGAATTAAAAAGATGAAAGAAAATTGCAAAACAAAAAGCAATTTTTCTGGTTGGTTTCCATAGCAGGGCAGGAATAATTAAAAAATCGAACAAAATACCAAAAATGGCCACTGCTTTGTGTACCTGTGGCTGTTGTAAAAATTCACCAATCAAAAAATAATTGGCTTTTCCCTGCATCAATATTTTTACAAAAGTAAAATCAATCCAGTCCGCATATAATTTGGCCAAGGAAGCATAGGTATAGACAATAAACAATTGTGCCACTACTGCCCATTTTACCCAATTTGGCATACCATTTGTTTTTATGGACGGCGTGTATTTTGCATCCAATGATATATTCTTGTGGGCGGGCATAAAAATCATTAAAAAAGAAATTAAAATCAATAAATAGTAGTGGTTGTTGTAGGATGTTTTTTGCATTAGATACGCTCCGGTCCACATAATGGTAAAAGAGATGATACCAAACCTATATTTGTAACCCAGTGCGATTAGAATGCCCAAAGAACCCATGATAAAGAAATAGACATACATGCCATTTCCAACTAATAACTGTAACCAATCAAAACCAACAAAATTAAAAGTGAATTCAGGTTCTACAAGGTTTATTCTTACCCAACCTGTTAAAATGGCTCCATAACATTCACAAGCAATTAGAATTCCAAAAAAAATACGAAACAGAATGAGTGGGCTATTATCGATTTTTTTAAAAAGGAATCGGTTTAGCATATTTATTTGGATAGAATAGAGAGGGAGGTTTCTCTGTCTTTCTGCAATTGCTCTTTAAGGGCATCAACAGAATTGAACTTGTGCTCATCCCGAATGCGATCTAAAATAGAAACCTGTATTTTTTGACCGTAAAGGTCTTTATTAAAATCAAAAAAATGGATTTCAATATTTTTACCCGTTCCATCAACGGTAGGGTTGTAACCAATATTCATCATGCCACATACTTTGGCATTGTTCAGAACGGCTTCAACAACATAAACACCATTTTTAGGTATAAGTTTGTACGTTTCTTCTATCTTAAGATTAGCGGTTGGGAATCCTATTGTTCGACCCAAACCCTTACCTTTTTTAACGATGCCCGTTAACATATAATTGTATCCTAAATAAGTGTTGGCTATCTTAATATCACCATTGGACAACGCTTTTCTAATTTTGGTTGAACTTACTGATACATCATCAATTTCTTGTGCTGGAATTTCTTCTACCTCAAAATCTAGCGCATTTCCAAAGGAAATAAGGTCATTTATATTAGCATTGCGATTTCTACCGAACCTATGGTCATAACCAAGGACTATTTTTTTTATTTTTAAATCGTTTACCAAAATATCCCGAACAAATTCTGTAGCGGATAGCCGAGAAAACTCTTTGGTAAAGGGATGTATTATAAGGTAATCTAAACCAGATTCTTCAAGAATCTGTATTCTTTCATCAATGGTATTCAAAAGTTTAATATCTGCATCTTTTTGTAGAACCATTCTTGGGTGAGGAAAAAAAGTAAGTACGGTTGATTTTAAATTTAAATCTTTGGCATTATTTATGAGCTTTTCTAATATTTTTTTGTGGCCAACGTGCACACCATCAAAAGTCCCAATGGTTATGGCAGTGGAATGTTTTTTGTCGTATTTGGAAATGCTTTGGACTGTTATCACAGATTGGAAAAATAAAAAAGGATTACATTTGAACTAGTTAATACCCCTTGGATGCTTACAAAATTACGTCTTGTTTTTTCATTTTCCATAACTTTTCTCTGCTTTTACGGTTCTGCCCAAACCAAGTACTGGGAAGAGGGCAATCCAAGAACTGTTACTATGGAAAAATCCATGCAAAAGTTGGATGTAAACAAGACCAAGTTATTTACACTTAAACCAGAAGTTCTTAAAAATGAACTTACGTCTTTAGCTATAAATAAGAATGCCTCCAAAGTGGTTTATTTTCCAGATATAGAGGGGAATTATATTCCTTTTAAGGTTAAGGAAAAATCCATTTTGTCAAGCCAATTGGCTTTAAAATACCCAGGAATAAAATCATATGCAGGGTATGGATTAGAGGACAGGAGCAAAAGAATTAGCTTTAGTATTTCTCATAACGGAATGCAAAGTATGATTGTCCAAACGGACAAAAGCGAAAGCGTTTTTATGCAGAAAGCCAACAAAGACGATAATAAATATGTTGTGTACGCAAGAGATGCCAACTTTTCTTCCAAGGATGGATTTATATGTGATACTCAGGCAAAGATTCAGAACAATATTGAAACAATCCCTTTTGCTTTGGTGGATGACCAAATTCTTAGGAAATATAGAATAGCAGTATCAGCTACTGGAGAATATACTCAATACCATGGAGGAACTGTTGCAGATGCTTTAGCGGCTATAAACGCAACATTGACAAGGGTAAATGAGGTTTTTGAAACAGATTTGGGAGTTACATTAGAATTGGTTTCTAATAATGATTTGGTGATTTTTATGGATGCGGCAACAGACCCTTACAATGGAAATTTAAATTCTGAAACTCAAAACACACTTACAAGTATTATTGGAGAGGAAAATTATGATGTAGGACATCTTTTTCATAATGATGATAACAACGGAAATGCGGGTTTTGTAGGTTCGGTTTGTGCAGATAATAGAAAGGGAAGTGCTTTTTCATCTGGTTTAGACCCACAGGGAGACCTTTTTGATCTTGATTTTGTCGCCCATGAGTTGGGACATCAATTTGGGGCCAACCATACATGGTCTTTTGAATCTGAAGGAACTTTAGTACAAGCCGAACCAGCCAGTGGTACAACTATTATGGGTTACGCCGGAATTGTGGAAGGAAACAATGTGGCACCCAATGGGGACGATTATTTTCATTACTATAGTATTCTTCAAATTACAGAGTATTTGGCAACCACTAGTTGTGGTGAGCAAATTGCCATGAGCAATAACCCACCTGTACTGTTTCCAGTAGGGGATTATTCTATTCCAAAATCTACGGCTTTTGTTTTGTCTGGTAATGCTTCGGACCCAGATTTGGGGAACATACTTACTTACGCATGGGAGCAAATAGATGATGGAGTTGTCACTGCGACTACTTTTGGACCAAACAATCCAAGTGGGGCAAATTTTAGGTCACAAAAACCAACTATAGAGCCAGAACGTTATTTTCCCATGCTTTCAAGCGTAATTCAAGGGAATCTTACTCAGACTAACCCAACTGAAGGTTCTGAATGGGAAACAGTTTCTAATGTGGAAAGAGAAATGAATTTTGCCCTAACAGTTAGAGACAATGCAGATGACGGAGGACAGGTAGTTTCAGATTTGGTTAAAATAAATGTAGTTAATGCAGCAGGCCCTTTTTTGGTCACTTCACAAGTAACCAATGAAGTATATGTTGCTGGTTCAATACAAGAAATTACATGGGACGTTGCCAATACCAGTAATGCTCCGGTAAATGCACAAATGGTCGATATTTTTCTTTCTATAGATGGTGGAATTTCTTTTCCTATCCAAGTAGCGGATGATGTTCCCAATGATGGTTTGCAATCTATTTTATTGCCAGGAGTAACAACTACTGCAGCTCGACTCATGGTTAAAGCAAGCAACAACGTATTTTTTGCTGTGAATACTTCAGATTTTACAATTACTGCGTCGGAAGTTGTATTGGCTTTTGATGGATTAGAGTATTCTGTATGCCAACCAGCTGATTTGGTGGTGCCATTTAATTATCAAACTTTTTTAGGGTTTAATGAGGAGGTTACTTTTTCGATTCCAGATGCTCCTGTTGGTTTGGGAGTGGTATTTTCTCCAACTACGGCAACTATCAATACACCTGTAGACATTACTTTATCGAATACCGTTGGGCTGGCTACAGGAAGCTACCCAATTACTGTTACAGCAACATCAACCAGTATTACTAAAGAGGTTGTTTTGCAATTGGAGATAGATAATTCTACTTTTTCGGAGGTCAATCTTACATCGCCAATTGATGGAATGGTAGATGCCAGTGAGACACAAATTTTACAATGGGATGAAGAGGCAAATGCCACTTCTTATGATATAGAAGTGGCTACGGATGATTTGTTTACAAATATCATTGAATCTGCAACAGTTATTTTTAATTCGTATGAAGCATCAAATTTAGATACAGAGACTGTTTATTTTTGGAGGGTAAAGCCAAAAAATGATTGCGGGGAAGGGGTTTTTAGTACGCCATTCAGTTTTACTACTATACAAATAAGTTGTATAAACTTGGTGGCAAAGAATTTACCAATAGAAATTTCTGCCGTGGGAACGCCAACCGTTTCCTCTACAATTACTTTTTTGGAAGACTTGCCAATTTCTGATGTAAATATAAACTTAGATATAGAACATAGCTTTTTGGCTGATTTAGTTGTTTCTTTGACCTCTCCATCTGGGACTACAGTTGTCTTAACTTCAAGTTCTTGTGGAGACAGAATAAATATCAATGCCACTTTTGATGATGATGCTAGTCCTTTCGTATGTGGAAATAACCAAGTAGTGGATGGCGTAGTACAACCTTCCATTGGCGGTATTGTAAAACCATTGGGTTCATTGGCTTCCTTTAATGGGGAATCTACTTTTGGAGAGTGGATTTTGGAGATTCAGGATACCGCACCTTCAGATGGGGGTTTTTTAAACTCATTTACATTGGATATTTGTGTCGAAGGTAATTTTAGACCAGACGCTGATGAAGATGGTGTTTATGATGATGGTGATGACCTTTGTTTAGGCACTCCAAAAGGTGCCGAAGTCAATGTTGATGGATGTGCCATTTACAGGTTCCCAACAAATAATTTTTCTATAGCCATCAATAGTGAATCCTGTATAAATAGTAATAATGGTTCTATTGAAATTATTGCTATAGACCAGACTATTGACTATACTGTAACTCTTACCGGTAATGGGGTAAACTCAACAGATAATTTTATGGATACCTATACCATGGGTAATTTGACAGCTGGTACATACACCATATGTATTACAGGGACCGATGGAATAATTACTTATGAAGCCCATTGTTTTGAAGCTATAATTACTCAACCAGAACCCTTGGGTGTTACATCCAAAGTTTCTGCTGATGGTAAAATAGCTTTGCTCACCCTTAGTGGTTCCTCTTTATTTAATATTGAACTTAATGGGCTTTTGATGCAAACGGAGGAAAAGGAAATAGAATTGGATTTAAAAAATGGAAGAAATCAATTAAAGGTATATACCAACTTACCATGTCAAGGAAGTTTTGAAGAAGCATATGCTGTATTTAAAGAACCATCGGTTTACCCTAATCCTTTTGTTGATAGTGTAAAGGTGTTTGTAGGTTTAAATGAGGATATTACAATAAATATTTATGCCCTGAATGGAAAGCTTATAAGAACGGTTAAAAAGAATGTGGTAAATGGAGAAATAGAACTACAATTTTATGAATACCCATCTGGAGTGTATTTCATAAATCTTGAAAGTAAGGAAATAAATAGGGTATTTAAAGTCATTAAGAGATGAGGCGTCTTGTAATTTTTATATGTTGTATAGTGGTCTTTGGATGCAAGAAAAAATCTGCGCCAAAAGCACCAAAATCCAGTATTTTGGTTTTTCCTAACCAAGACTCGGAGTGTACTACGGGAGAATCTTTAGATGAGACTACAAGTAATGTGGAATTTAGATGGATGGCCTCTGATGACACTGAAACCTATGAATTAAATGTAAGTAATTTAACTACTGGAATTACTCAAAAAATAAATACAGCTTCTTTATCTGCAAAATTACCTTTGGAAAAAGGAGAGCCTTTTTCGTGGGTAGTGATTTCAAAAAATACTAAGGTAAATGAAACAGCATCAAGTGAGACATGGCAGTTTTACAATGAGGGTTCACAAACAACGTATGCACCATTTCCTGCCCAGGTTATTTTTCCTGAATCTGGAGCCTCAGTTTTAAAAGACATAAATAATGAAATAGAATTAAATTGGTCTGGGGCGGATATAGAAGATGATATTGATGTTTTTGAAGTTTATTTTGGAACTGAGTCCACGGCAAATACATTAGTTACTTCCTTATCGTCCGATGATACTGTCCACAAAGTGAGTGTTATGTCTGAAGCAACCTATTATTGGAGAATTGTGACCCGAGATTTAGAAGGGAATACATCAGACTCCGGAATTTTTCAATTTAAGGCTTTGTAGTTAAGAACCATTAAATTGGTTCATTGTGTTATGTAAACCAGAAAGCACAAAAGAATGTATGGCTTCTGAAGATTTTTCCAATCTTTCTGACAAGCCAGTTGCTTCCTCATCGTTCCATTCGCCCAAAACATAATCTACTTGCCTGCCTTTGGAAAAGCCAGAACCTATGCCAAATCTAAACCTGTTGTACGTTGTTGTTTGCAATAAATTTTGAATATCCTTAAGGCCATTGTGACCACCATCACTTCCTTTGGCCTTAATTCTAATGGTCCCAAAAGAAAGGTTTATGTCATCGGTTATTACTAGAAGATTTTCTAAGGGAATTTTTTCTTTTTCCAACCAATATTTCACGGCTTTCCCACTTCTGTTCATATAGGTAGACGGCTTTAACAGCAGAACACTTTTTCCTTTAATTTTTATGGTAGCAGTAGCGCCAAGCTTATTCAACTCAAAATTTACTTCCTTTTTTTTCGCTAGAAAATCAAGAATTTTAAACCCGATATTATGTCTAGTGTTTTCATATTCAGGGCCAATATTCCCCAAGCCCACAACTAAAAATTTTTTCATACTATTTTTTTCATCAAGTAGAAAAGATGTGTAAAAGATTGATTTTAAAAAATGCCACATAGATAAAAATACAAAAGCATCCTGAAACTACAGGATGCTTTTTTAATATTGAATTGTTTTATAAACTATTCGTTACTTTCTGATGCAGCTTCAGCAGGCGCTTCAGATGCAGCTTCTCCTCCTTCAACTTCAGCCCCTTCACCTTCTTCTTCATCCTCATCGTCAATCACAATGGCTGCACGTGCTGTTTTAACCTGTACGACTACTGTTGTATCTGGGTGTAGGATGGTGAAATCATCATTTAATAATGATTCTACGGAAATATTACCTCCAATTTTCAACTTTGAAATATCAATATCAAAGAAATCTGGAAGATTGTCTGGTAAAGCTTTAATGGTTAGCTTTCTTTTTCTAAATAACAATCTACCACCATTTCTAACCCCTGGAGAGTTTCCTATTAATCTTACAGGAATATCCATTGTAACAGGTTTGTCACTAAATAATTGATAAAAATCTATATGTAAGATTTTATCAGTTACAGGGTGAAATTGAATATCCTGCATTACAGCTTTTAAATTCTCATTTCCATCCAAATCAATCACAACAGTATGTGCGTTTGAAGTGTAAACCAAGTTTTTAAATGCTAATTCTTCTGCTGAAAAGTGCAATGGTTTATCTCCTCCGTATAATACGCAAGGAACCTTTCCAGCATTACGTAAGGCTTTTGTTGCTTTTTTGCCCACGCTTTCTCTTTGTGATCCTTTAATTGTAATTGACTTCATTATATATATTTAATTAATAAATTCTTTATTTGATAGCTATTGTGTTTTAACTACATTAAAAACTTTGACGCTATAGATGTGTTGTTATGTACTCTATGCATAACATCAGCAAAAAGTTCCGCACAACTTAAAACCTTTACTTTGTCACTTTCTTTTTTGATTGAAATTGAATCGGTAACAATGAGTTCCACTAACTGGGATTCCTCTATTTTTTTATAAGCGTCACCAGATAAAAGGCCATGCGATGCAATGGCCCTAACACTTTTAGCTCCCCTTTTCATCATTAAATCGGCTGCTTTGGTCAATGTGCCAGCAGTATCTATCATATCATCCACAAGTACAACATTTTTCCCCTGTACGTCTCCAATAAGTTCCATATGGGATATTACATTGGCCTTGGCTCGCTGTTTGTAACAGATAACCACATCACTTTCCAAAGCTTTTGAATATGCATATGCTCTTTTGGAACCTCCCATATCTGGGGATGCAATGGTTAAATTGTCCAAGTTTAATTTTCTTAAATAAGGCAAAAACATGGTTGATGCAAACAAATGGTCAACAGGTTTCTCAAAGAACCCTTGTATTTGGTCCGCATGCAAATCCATGGTAATAATTCTGGTTGCTCCTGCGGCTTCCAACATTTTAGCAACTAATTTTGCTGCAATTGGCACTCTTGGTTTGTCTTTTCTATCTTGTCTGGCCCAACCAAAATAAGGCATTACAGCAGTAATGTGTCTTGCTGATGCTCTTTTGGCAGCATCTAACATTAACAACATTTCCATAAGATTTTCTGGGCCAGGATTAGTAGAGCCTATAATGAATATACGTGCACCACGAACAGATTCCTCAAAAGAAGGTTGAAACTCACCATCACTGTATCTGGAAAAAGCTACTTTTCCTAAATCAATACCATATGATTTGGAAATCTTTTCTGCTAGAACAGTACTTTGAGTACAACCAAAAATTTTAGGTTCTGGAACCGTATAGGACATTGTAATATGTTGTTAACTAATAAATTGGCATCCTTTTTATAAAGGAGGTGCAAATTTAGAAATTTATTTGTGTTGCTAAAGGATAAATGTTGATATTTTTCTTTAAATGAAGAAAATATTTTTTAGTTTTGCAGTCCTCATTTTTGCGGAAGATTTTAATTTTCTTGAAATTAGTTGCTCGAGTGGCGGAACTGGTAGACGCGCTGGATTCAAAATCCAGTTCCTTTGGAGTGTGGGTTCGATTCCCACCTCGAGTACAAAAGCCTCACTTATTTAAGTGAGGCTTTTTTGTTTTTAGTATATGGCCTTAATATTTATTTAGTTTATTACAAAAAAAGACCGTCTTAAGACGGTCTTTTTTAACACTTAAATTTATAATTAAAACTTCTTAATTAATACCCTGGATTTTGAACTAAATTAGGGTTTAAAATTACTTGGCTTGCTGGTATTGGGAAAAGCTGGCGATCTGCATTGCCTATAGCCGCAGGATCTTTAAATTCCCAATCACGTGTGTACTGTCCAAAACGAATTAAATCATTTCTTCTCCAAAACTCTGCATACAATTCTCTACCTCTTTCATCAATCAAGTCTTGCTCAGTAACAGATCCTAAAGGAGTTGCTCCACGAATAGTTCTTAATTCATTTACTAGGGCGGTAGCATCACCACCACTTCTCATCAAGGCTTCCGCTTTCATAAGATGCGCATCAGAATATCTAAAGAAAATTTCATGTTCAGCAAATTCTCCATATCTAGGTGCATATTTTATAACTCGTATACCCGTTACTTCGTCATTATCAACCAAACTTTTTTCACCATTTACAGCACTAACAAAATCTCTTCCGAAATGTAATGGATTACCACTTCTATCTGTAAGTGGCGTACCTGTTGGGCCATATTGTTGCCCAATCAAAAATCCATTACCTATATTAGTTCCATCTGCTAACCCATCACCGTTAGAATCTTTTGTTCCAGGTGCACCCGCTGGCTCTGCTGCTAAAGGAACAAACCCTCTACGTTCTTCTTGTCCACTTCCTTCAACATTGATATTTGGGTCACCTTCAAAAAGGTCATAAAACTCTGCCAACGTACTAAAACCATTCCATCCACCTGCTTGATCAGGAGTAGTTAAATTATAGTGTAAGCCATTCCATATTCTATTCCCAACACTTGTAGGCACATACCAGATAGTTTCATTATCAGCTTCACTTCTAAATATATCAAAGTATCCACTTACCAATTCATATCCGTCACCTGCAATTTCATCCACTAAAGAAATTACTCTAGCCATATCACTGCTATCAGCAGATCCTGACCCATTGTAGATATGTTTGTTCAACAAAACTTTAGCCAATAAATACTTAGCTGCGGCTTGTGTTGCTCTGTCATTGTCGCTACCTGCTGCGGATGAAGGAAGCCCAGAAATGGCTGCCTCTAAATCGCTAACAATAAATGAAACTGCCTCGTCTCCAGATAACACTGCTGGATCATCCAATGGTGATGCAGTAGTATCTCTAAATGGGACTTGTCCAAAATTATCCAAAATTACGAATACAGCTAAACCGCGAATAAAAGATGCATGAGCCTTAGATTCTGCATCAGAGGCAGATCTATCGTCTAAAATCTCACTTGAGGTTAATTGTAATTCATTCCAATTATTCCATACATTATTAAGGTATTGGTGATCTGGAGTCCAAGAATGTTGGTGTAATTGTCTCCATATACCATTATCTCCCCAGTCAGAACCCCTGGTAGGAATCAATTGAGTATCTGTAGTAACCTCACTCAATGCAAATAAATCGGCTTGATTTCCAATGTATCCATTAAGTTGGTTGTACATAGCATTCACCGAGCTGGTTGCTTCTTCAGACGTTGAAATGCCTTCAAAGTTTGCAGCAAGTATAGAATCTGTTTGCTCTACTTCTAAATCAGTACAAGATAATAGTACTAAAGAAGAACATGAAAGCAATACTATGCTTTTTAGTTGTGTTTTTAAATTATTCATCATTGCAGTTTTTTTAAGTTAAAATTTAGCATTAATTCCCAAAGTAACAGTTCTTGGTCTTGGGAAAGAGGTATAATCTATACCTGCACTTGGTATGCCACTTCCAAAATCACCTGTGGCAGAAGATACTTCTGGATCAAGACCACTATAATCAGTTATTAATAACAAATTTTGGCCAGTAAGAGATAATCTTAGGCTTTTAAACGTTCCTGCGCCACTAAGAGGTACATTATAGCCGATGTTAGCATTTTGTAATCTTACAAAATCTCCTTTTTCTAAATATAATGTTGAAACTTCAGATGAAATTAAATCTAGCGCTTCGGGCGTTACATTACCTGTTAAATCAAAAGCTGCTCTATTTATGAAGGCATTGGCCGTATTATTATATACATAGAACCCAAATTGACCGGTAAAGAAGACTGAAGCATCCCAATTTTTAACACTTAGATTTAATGCCAAACCTGTTGTAATGTCTGGCAAAGCATCTTTACCAACAAAACCTTTGTTATCGGCACTGAAATTTGGAACTCCGCTAGCATCTTCTGAATATTCTGCCATATAGTAAGAGAATAAGGACATGCCCTCTCCTAGTTTTTGACCAAATGCTCCGGTTAACCCTGGACCATTTAAAATACCAAAATCAGCACTTGTTCCATTTAAACCTTCAACCGTATTGTTATTATATGCAATGTTGAATGAAGTTGAGAAACTAGCATCTTCTGTTTGGATAAAATCATAATTCAACCCTAATTCAACACCTTGGTTAATTAAAGTCCCATTTTCTAAATTTTTAAAAGTAAATGGATCAAAAGCGGGTGCCGCAGCTGGCTGTCTAAACAATAAATCTGTTGTTTCTCTTCTATAGACATCTACAGAACCGTTAAATCGGTCACTATTAAAACCAAAATCCAAACCAACATTCATATCCAATGTTTCTTCCCATTTAAGACCTGGGTTTTGTACAGCTACTGTTTCTTGTCCAGGCCTGTTTATACTACCATCATTATCTATGCCTGGTCCACCAAAACGAATTCGTTTTAAATAGTTGGCATAACCCAAACCTTCCTGGTTACCAGTAATACCTGCACTTACCCTTAGTTTTAAAGTTGAAAACGCTTCACCCACAAAATCTTCTTCCGCCAATTGCCATGCAAAAGCTGCGGATGGGAAATAACCATATTTATTATCTCCACCAAACCTTGATGAACCATCAGCTCTTAATGTTGCTGTAAAAAGATATTTACTATTAATAGAATAATTTACCCTACCAAAAAATGATTGTAATTCATCAGTATTATCAAATGTATCTCCCCAAAGAGAACGATAGTGTTGTGCAGTACCAGCAGGCAATGAAGCGGCATCATCAAAAGGAATAAGGCTATTCACAAAACTACCACCTGCATGAACACCAAATTGCTGATATGGTCCAGGGATTGAATTTTGGGCACTCCTAACAGATTCTATTAAATCTGCACCCATTCCATTTAAATCAGAAGTTGAAGCTCCCCAACCTTGAGAGTTAATTCCTTGTCTACGGAAATCCTGAAAAGTATAACCTACAATGGCATCCAGTTTAGAATTTTCAAAGTCCTTTTTGTAGCTTAATGTTGCTTCCAATAACTTACTAGTAGCTTCTAAAGTATTATATGCACCTTGACCATTACCACCAACACGATTAAAATTATTCAAGTTAGCTGATAATACCGAAACGGCCTCTGCACTAGAATCATCATATCCACCAGAAATTTTGGCAGTAAATTCATCTGTTATGTCATAAGACACTGATACATTAGCAAGAAACCTATCTGTATGCGTCTCTGATTGCCAATTAGCTAAATAGTTCGCTGGATTTATTTGATTTCCATCTCTAAAGAAATTTGGATCCGCAGGCCATGTAGGATTTGCAGCGTAGGCAGCACCAATTAAATTTCCACTAGCTCCAGCAGCACCACTTATTGGGGGGGCTTCATCATTAACTCTAGAAATAGACGCTTGAACACCTATACTTAATTTATCGTCCAGAAGACGATGGTTTAAGTTAATTCTTCCAGTAACTCTTTCTTGTGAAGATTTCTCGATAATTCCAAATTGTTTTCCATAGGAAAAGGTAGCTCTTACATTACCACTACCATAATTATTAGAATAAGATAAATTCTGGTTTTGAGAAGCAGTAGTTCTAGTAATATAATCTTGCCAATCTGTATTAGCTCCAAAGTTATTGTTATCTGCAATTTCTTGACCTCTTAACTCTGCTGTTTTAGCTAACCAGTCACTGGCACTAAACAAATCGAATTCATTAGCTGGAGACGAAATACTTAGATTTGAGTTAAACTCCCAAACACCACCTTGACCGCTTTTTCCGCTTTTTGTTGTAACGATTACAACTCCATTAGCACCACGTGAACCATAAATAGCCGTAGCAGATGCATCCTTTAATATAGAAATACTTTCAATATCTGAAGGATTAATAAAGCTTAAAGGGTTTCTTGTAGCATTTCCTCCATTTACTATATTTCCTCCGGACGGTGTAGTTGATTCTCCTGATATTGGAACACCATCTACAACAAATAAAGGATTGTTGTTTGAACGAATTGAGTTGGATCCTCTAATTCTAATATTTACTCCTGCTCCCGGTTCACCACTGGATTGTGCAATTTGCACACCAGCAGTTTTACCTTGTATCAACTGTTCTGGTGAAGAAATAACGCCCCCGTTAAAATCCTCTGCAGTTACTGCAGAGACCGAACCAGTTGCATCCTTAACAGTTGTTGTACCATAACCAATAATGATTACTTCCTCCAATGCTTCGGCATCTTCTTCCAAGGTAACATTAATGGTTGATTGCCCGTTTACCGCAATTTCTACTGTTTTAAAACCAATGTAACTAAAAACCATAGTAGCATCATTGTCAACATTACTTATGGTATAGTTTCCATCAAAATCTGTTTGAGTACCGTTGGTAGTTCCTTTTACCAAAACACTGGCCCCGGGTAATGGACCATTGGCATCGGAAACTGAACCTGATACATCTTGCGCTTTTGCAAGACCGAAGCATAAAAATGCCCCAATAAGCAAATAGCTCTTTAGTAGCGTAATCTTCATAAATAGCGAATTTTAAGTTTAGTTAATTTTAATTCAAGGGTTAAACATATGTAAAAAAAGTGTTAAATATTAAATTTTGTAATTTTAACAACTACGAAAACGGTTTCGTGTTAATAACTTTTTTAAAATGCAAACCTCATAATCTATTGTCGCTCAAAATATGATATCCATAATTAAAACATCATAAATATGCAGCAATTGATAATAGACATGCAAATATAGTATTTTTTTGAGTTTATACTATTTTAATAAAACCTGATATAATATTGTCATACTAAAAGAAAAACCTAATATTGCGAAATTTAATTTTTAATAAAATTGAAAAAGAAAATAACACTTAAGCATATTGCCAAGGAATTGGATGTTTCCGTTTCAACAGTATCAAAAGCTTTAAAGAATAGTGAAGAAATTGGTAAGGATACCAAAGAAAAAATTCAAGCTTTTGCCAAATTGTATAATTATAGACCCAATAATATTGCTTTAAGCTTAAAAAACAAACGCACCAAGAACATAGGCGTAATTATACCAGATATTGTACATCATTTTTTTGCTACAGTTATTAGAGGGATTGAAAAATTCGCAAATAATAAAGGGTATAACGTCATCATATGTGTGTCTAATGAATCTTATGAAAAGGAAGTCATTAACATGGAAATGCTTACCAATGGTAGTATAGATGGTTTTATTATGGCTCTATCAGCAGGGACTGAGAAAAAAAAGAAGTTTAATCATCTTGAGGAAGTAAAGAACCTTGGCTTGCCAATAGTGCTTTTTGATAGGGTGACTGATGAAATAGATTGTGATAAAGTTGTAAATAATGACATCGCCAATGCCCATGAAGCTGTTATTAAACTCATGGAAAGTGGTAAAAAAAGAATAGGCTTGTTTGCATGTGAAAAATATTATGGTGTAAGTGGCCTAAGGGAACAGGGATATAGAAAAGCACATGTTGACAAGGGAGTTTCGGTAAATGAAAACTTAATTTTAAGACTGGACCTTTTTGGGATGGATGATTATTTAATATCTGATTTTTTCAAAAAACATCAAGTAGATGCTCTTTTATGTGTTAACGAAACGTATGCGGCAAGAGCTATTAAAGGAGCCATATTAAGTGGGCATAAGGTCCCCCAGGATATTTCCATAATTGGATATACCGATGGAATACTTTCAAAATACTCATCTCCAAGCCTTACAACCATTGATCAACACGGAGAATTAATGGGAATCAAAGCTACAGAACTACTTATAAATCGGATAGAGAATGATGATGAAAGCCCATTTCATACTGAAATAGTTAAGGGTACTCTTATAAAAAGAGAATCTACTTTGTTTTAACTTGCACTCTTAATGAATAATTCTGGATTTATCTTTGATTTAGATGGTGTAATAGTGGATACCGCTAAGTACCATTATTTGGCATGGAAAAAATTAGCCAATGAACTTGGTTTTGAGTTTACTGTTGAGCAAAACGAACTTTTTAAAGGAGTTAGCAGAAAAAGATGTCTAGAAATCCTATTGGATATTGGGAATGTTGAGGCTACGTCTGAACAGTTTGACAAATGGATGATAGAAAAGAACCTAGATTATCTTGCCTACATAGAGGAAATGGATGAATCGGAGATTTTACCGGATGTTCCAAAGATTCTAAAATATATTAAAGAAAGAAATATGCCAATTGCATTGGGTTCTGCAAGTAAAAATGCCAAGCCTATTTTGGAAAAAGTAAAGTTGTTGCCCTATTTTGACACTATTGTAGATGGGAACCATGTAACCAAGGCTAAACCAGACCCAGAAGTTTTTATTATTGCAGCAGAACAATTGGGGGTTTCTACCCAAGATTGTGTGGTTTTTGAAGATGCTGTTGCAGGTGTAGATGCAGCGAATGCTGCAGGGATGATAAGTATTGGAATTGGAAATAAAGATATTCTTTCAAAGGCCGATTATAATTTCCAAAATTTTACCGAGATTAGTTTAGATTTTATTAAAAATATAGTTGAAAGTAAATGAATCAAGAGTATATACAGCCTAATGAATGGTTCATTATAGAAGAGGGTTTTGATAAGGAAAAAGTGAAATCTTCTGAAAGCCTATTTAGTATAGGTAATGGTGCTATGGGACAACGCGCCAATTTTGAGGAACAGTATACAGGAGAAGCTTTTCAAGGAAGCTATATTGCTGGGGTCTATTATCCTGATAAAACCCGTGTTGGTTGGTGGAAAAATGGATATCCAGAATATTTTGCTAAAGTACTGAACGCGCCCAATTGGATAGGAATTAATGTGTTAGTTGATGGAGAATGTCTAGATTTAAATACGTGTAAAAAAATTGAGGGTTACCGCAGAGAACTCAATATGAAAGAGGGTTGGTACAAAAGAAGTTTTGTAGCCACACTTCCTAATGATGTGAAAGTTGCTGTAAACACAACCCGATTTTTAAGCTTAGACATAGATGAGGTAGGCGCTATTCAATATGAAATTGAGGTCGTGAATTCTGGTGCCCTCATCAGAATGACACCTTATTTAGATAGTGGAATTACTAATGAAGATAGTAACTGGGACGATAAATTTTGGAACACAACCAATATCACTTCGGTTAAAAATAGAGCCTTTATTGAAGCCCATACTATGAAGACCAATTTTGCTACTTGTACTTTTATGGAGGCAAGTGCACATTCAAATGGTGTCAAATTGCAGCCAAAGACTACAGAAAGTACTGAAACTTTGGTGGAGCTAGAATTTGAGCATCAATTAAAAAAAGGTGAAAAGATTACACTTCACAAATTCGGGGGTTATACAGTTTCTAGAAATCATGATGTAGAAGATTTAATAAATGCCGCTAATAGGGCTTTGGATAAGGCAGTTGAGTTGGGTTTTGATGCACTGCTTAAAAAACAAAAAGATGCATGGGCAGCCATTTGGAAAATGAGCGATATTGCCATAGATGGAGATGTAAAGGCCCAACAGGGCATACGCTTTAATATTTTTCAATTAAATCAAACCTATTTAGGAAAAGATTCCAGATTAAATATAGGCCCAAAAGGTTTTACAGGCGAAAAATATGGAGGCAGTACCTATTGGGATACTGAAGCTTATTGTATACCTTTCTATATGGCTACCAAAGACCAACAGGTTGCCAGAAATTTATTAAAGTATAGGTATAACCATTTGGAAAAAGCCATAGAGAATGCAGAAAAATTAGGCTTCAAAAATGGAGCTGCTCTTTATCCAATGGTGACCATGAACGGAGAAGAGTGTCATAACGAATGGGAAATCACCTTTGAAGAAATCCATAGAAATGGTGCTATTGCTTTTGCAATCTATAATTATTACAGGTTTACTGGAGATTATTCTTATGTTCCAGAAATGGGGCTGGAAGTTCTTATAGGCATTGCACGTTTTTGGTACCAAAGAGCCAACTTTTCCACTCACAAAAATCAATATGTAATTTTAGGAGTAACTGGGCCCAACGAATACGAAAACAATGTAAACAATAACTGGTACACTAACTATTTGGCAAAATGGTGCATTGACTATACCTTAAATGAGACTGAAAAGGTTAAAAATGAATATTCCAATGATTATACTAGAATAGTTAATACAACAAAATTAACTAAAGAAGAATTAGCCGAATGGAAAAGAGTTGCTTCCAATATGTATTTTCCATTTTCAGATGAACATCAAATCTATTTACAACAAGACGGATTTTTGGACAAAGAATTGATTAAAGCGAGTGATTTGCCAAAATCAGAAAGACCTATCAACCAAAAATGGAGCTGGGATAGGATTTTGCGTTCACCCTATATAAAACAAGCTGATGTACTCCAGGGCTTCTATTTTTTTGAGGACCATTTTACTCAGGATGAATTAGAAAAGCATTTTGATTTTTATGAGCCTTTTACTGTTCATGAATCTTCCCTTTCTCCTTGTGTACATAGTATTCAGGCTGCTAAATTGGACAGAATGGAGCAAGCATATACCTTTTACCTAAGAACTTCCAGATTAGATTTGGATGATTATAATAAAGAAGTTGAAGAAGGATTGCACATTACCTCCATGGCAGGAACTTGGATGAGTATTGTAGAAGGTTTTGGAGGTATGAGAATTGTAGGCAATACCCTTTCTTTTGAACCAAAGATTCCAGAACAATGGCAAGCCTACACTTTTAAAATCAATTTTAGGAACAACATTGTTCAAGTAAAAGTTACAGACCAAGGGATTACTTTTTTTATGGAGGGTGATAAAGAAATGACCATTGATGTGAATGATAAAAAGGTTAGTTTAATACCTTTTAAAGAAATAAAGGCGTAATTAAGCTAGATGCAAAGGGCACTTTTCACAGTTGTTTTATTTTTGGTAATTCTATTTGCCTCGTGCATGTCATCCGATAAAAATCAAAAAGTGAAAATGAAAGAGATTGAGGGAAAAAAGGTAGTGTATCAAGTATTTACACGACTTTTTGGGAATACCAATACTACTAATAAACCTTGGGGGACCATTGAGGAAAATGGAGTTGGTAAATTTGAGGACTTCACAGATAAAGCACTTAGGGAAATAAAAGATTTGGGTATTACTCATATTTGGTATACTGGTGTCCCACACCATGCAGTTGTTAAGGACTATACGTCTTATGGAATATCTAATGACGATCCAGATGTAGTAAAGGGTAGAGCAGGATCTCCTTATGCTGTTAAGGATTATTATAATGTGAATCCTGATTTGGCAACAAACCCTGCAAATAGGTTAGAGGAGTTTAAGCAATTGATTGAACGGAGTCATAGGCAAGGTCTAAAAGTTATAATAGATATTGTTCCCAATCATATTGCTAGGAAGTATGAAGGTAGTGTAAACCCAGTTGGTGTAGAAGATTTTGGTGCTCACGATGATACCTCAGAGGTTTATAATAAGAATAACAACTTTTATTACAATCCAGGAGAAACCTTTAAAGTTCCTATATGGCAAGATAGATATCTTCCTTTAGGAGGTAGAGAAAATAATTTGGCGGATGGAAAGTTTACCGAAGTCCCTGCTAAGTGGACAGGTAATGGTTCCAATTTGTCGCAACCACATTTTAACGATTGGTATGAGACTGTAAAAATTAATTATGGAGTGAGTCCTGAAGGCAAAAAGGATTTTGATGAATTGCCAAATGGATATGATAATGAGGACTATAAAGTGCATTTTGAGTTTTGGAAGGATAAGAATGTGCCAGATTCTTGGAAAAAATTTAGGGATATTGCTTTGTATTGGCTAGATTTTGGTGTTGATGGATTTAGATATGATATGGCAGAAATGGTGCCAGTTGAATTCTGGAGTTATATGAATTCCAGCATCAAAATAAAAAATCCAGATGCATTTTTATTGGCAGAAGTGTATAACCCAAGTCTATACAGGACATATATTCATTTGGGAAAAATGGATTATTTGTATGACAAGGTAGAAATGTACGATAGTCTAAAACATATAATGAAAGGATATGGGTGGACAGACCATATTCCCTATGTACAAGATGGGATGAAGGATATAGAACATCATATGCTTCATTTTTTGGAGAATCATGATGAACAGCGGATAGCCAGCCCAGAATTTGTTGGAGATGCTGAAATAGGAAAACCAGCCATGGTCGTTTCGGCTACCATAAGCACTTCGCCAACTATGATTTATTTTGGTCAGGAAGTAGGTGAGCCAGGAGCAGAAGATGCGGGGTTTGGAAAACCGAGCAGAACTTCCATTTTTGATTATATAGGGGTGCCGCATCACCAGCGATGGGTAAACAATAAAAAGTTTGATGGAGGCCAACTGTCCCAAAAGGAAAGTAAGCTGAGAGATTTCTACAAACGACTTCTTAATGTTACCATTAAGAGTTCTGCATTAATGGGTGAGTATAAGGACATTCATAGATATAATCGTGACCATACGGAAAACTATAATCACAGGGTATTGTCTTTTGTACGTTGGTCTGATGAAGAAAAATTAATAGTTGTTTCCAATTTTGATGTACATGACCATTTCTCATTTGAACTTAAAGTTCCAAGTGACATAATTTCAGAGTGGCACCTAGAAGATGGAACATATCTATTATCTGAAGAATTGTACCACAAAAAATCATCTTCGTTAGAAGTTGAAAATGGTGTGGGAAAGGTTCTGGTTGAACTCCAACCTTTGGAATCATTTATATATAAAATGCAGTAATAAAAAAGGATTTGGGTTTCCCAAATCCTTTTGACTTTATTAAGAACAATTCTTTTAACTACTTTTTGGAGATGTAGCTTTATAAACAACTGCTATTACAACACCCGCAATGCCATAATATATTACATCAATAACACCTTCAATAAGATGACCAGTTAAGTCCATAAAATTTGCAGTTGCGTACATAACTAGGTAAACACCAAAACCGATTAGAAGTCCAATAAATGCACCAAACTCAAAACCTTCTTTTGCACTGTGATGCCCTCTTGCCCATTTTCCATATAATGTGCTCATTGCAAAGGCAGAAATTATAGTGCCTAGGACCAACATGCCATAATTAATTGGATCTTTCATTACATTGGTTATAGTGTGGCCTTCAAAAAGGTCTACTGTTGCGATTCCCCATATGAGATATCCCAATAAAAACAACGTCACGGCTCCTGCCAATGTCGCTAATAAATTAGATTTAGAAAACATAATATTTAAATTAGTTGGTTAATAATCAGATAAATATATTAAATAATGATTGTTATATCAATAAGTTTTATGAGAATTTGATAATTTTTGTTAGGTTTTTTTTCGAATTTTATCTTCTTGAATTAAGTTTAAGTTTAAACATCATGTTGTATTTTTAGGTTTTTAACGAATTTTATAACAATGAAGAAGAGATTATTAATTTGCTTTATTACATTAATAAGTATGGTGTCATGTACAAATCAAGAGTCAAAATTTATGGTAATAGGGCATAGGGGTGCTATGGGGCATGTTACGGAAAACACCTTAGCCTCAATTCAAAAAGCTATGGATTTAGAGGTAGATATGATAGAGATTGATGTCTTTAAAATAAAAAGTGGTGAAATAGTAGTTTTCCATGATGATCGAGTTGAAAGGCTTACAAATGGAGGAGGTAATATTGAAGAGTATAACATATTTGATTTAAAGAAATTAATTTTAGACGGGAATCACACTATTCCAATGCTCCAAGATGTCTTGAAATTGATTGACAATAAAGTAAAGCTTAACATTGAGCTTAAAGGAGCGAATACAGCAGATAGAGTAAATCATATTATTGATTATTATGTTAAGGAAAGAGGTTGGTCAGCTGAAAATTTTGTGATTTCTAGTTTTAAGTGGGATGAACTTAAGAGTATGAGAAGTTATAATAACGCAATCGATATAGCGGTATTAACTGAGGAAAACCCTTTGGATGCCATTACTATTGCTAAAGAATTAAATGCCATTGCTATAAATCCCAATTTTAAAACACTTACTCAAGAAAATGTAAATGAAATTAAAGAAGCCGGATTCAAAATTTACACATGGACGGTAAACGAACCTTCGGACATTGCCAAAATGAAGGAATTGAATGTAGATGGAATCTTTACTAATTACCCAGAGAGAGCCTATTAATGTTTGATGTACTAGTAATTGGTGGCGGTGCTGCAGGATTTTTTGCGGCCATAAATATTTGTGATGAATCCCCAAAGCTAAAAGTGGCAATTTTGGAAAGGGGAAAAGAAGTCCTTACCAAGGTGAAGGTATCTGGAGGTGGGCGTTGTAATGTAACCCATGCAGAGTTTATGCCAAGCGAATTGGTTAAAAATTATCCTAGGGGTGAAAAAGAACTTTTGGGTCCATTCCATACTTTTTGTAGTGGTGATACTGTAAGTTTTTTTGAAAAAAGAGGGATTCCATTAAAAATTGAAGATGATGGTAGAATGTTTCCCATCACCAATTCTTCCCAAACCATAATTGATTGTTTTCTAAAAGAAGTAGATAGGCTAGGGATTACAGTGCTTAAAAACAGTTCGGTTATAGATTTTGCACCATCCAAGGCAGAAGACAATCCAACTGGGTGGATGGTTCAATCCTATAAAAAAACCTACCAAGCTAAGAAGCTACTCGTTGCATCTGGTAGCAATCCTAAAATGTGGAAGTTGTTAGAAAGTATGGGTCACACCATAGAAACACCAGTACCTTCCCTGTTTACATTTAACATAAAGGATGATAGAATAAAAGGGATACAAGGGGTTAGTACTAGTGCCCGCGTGCAGGTAAAATCAAAAAAGTATAGTAACCCAAATATTTCTGTGAACCTTAAAAGTAAACTTTCACAGACTCCAATGCTGGAATCGGAAGGACCCTTATTGATTACCCATTGGGGAATGAGTGGCCCCGCTATATTAAAATTATCGGCATGGGGAGCACGATTATTGAATGATTACAAATACAACTTTAAGATTATCGTTAACTGGTTGCCAGACTACCATGTTGGGGGTGTTTTACCACTATTATTGGAAATTAAAGAGGTGGAAACCAAGAAGACAGTACTACGTACTAATGCGGTGGAGTTACCTAGGCGTTTATGGATTAATTTGGTAAAGGCATCAGGTATTAGTGAGACTACAAAATGGGCAGATGTTTCTAAAATACAATTGCAGAAGCTGTCAGAACAATTGACAAAATCAGAATTTTCGGTAGAGGGCAAAAGTACTTTTAAGGAAGAGTTTGTGACTGCTGGAGGTGTGGATTTAAAGGAAATCAACTTTAAGACTTTTGAAAGTAAAATTCATCCCAACCTTTATTTTGCGGGAGAAGTTATAAATGTAGATGCTATTACAGGCGGGTTTAATTTCCAAAACGCATGGACAGGGGCTTATATAGCAGCAAAGGCAATTGCGAAATAGGGTAGCTCTTGCTTAATAATGAATTTTAATACAGATTTGTTTTTTCATCATTTTTTATGCTTTCATCCAGTTCTTCCAAAGAGATGTCAAGCTTTCCATGGTCAATCAAAGCTTTGGCCAAAGATGGAACAGAACGTTCTTGGGTCTTATCAATATTCATCCATAGGTTAGATCTGATAATGCATTTAGCACAGTGCATAAATGCCTCTTTTACATTCACAATTATTGCAAATAATGGGGGTTTTCCTTTATATGTTAGTAGTTCTAAAACCTTTTTGTCAGTTACTATTTTGGCTTCTCCATTCACTCTTAAAGTCTCTTTAATTCCTGGAATTAAAAATATCAATCCTATGTTTGGGTTTTGAATTATGTTTCTTAAAGTATCTGCTTTTCGGTTTCCTGGTCTATCTGGAATAGCAAGCATTTTATCGCTCAATATTTTTACAAATCCAGCTGGGTCTCCCTTTGGAGATACGTCAAAGTTTTTATGTAAGTCAGATGTTGCTATGGTTATGAATGGAGATTTTTCAATAAAACTTCTACAATTATCATCAATATAGTTTATTGTTTTTCGAGTGACTATTTCGGTTGGATGCCCCATAATTTCACGCAGTTCTTTCTCCGAGGCAATTACTTTATTGAATGTCCATTCCATAATTTTGTTAGTTTAATTATATGTAGAACACACCTCAACGAGGTGGATTTTAGCTTTTGAAAATAAGGATTTTTATACAGTGTAAGAAATAGTTATTCTTTACCATTTAAATATGTTAATTTCCTAAAAAGTCAAGAAAGAGCCAACATCAATCCAGCTGCTAGTACACCTCCTATAATTGGGCCAACAATAGGAATCCATGCATAACCCCAATCACTCGTTCCTTTTCCTTTTATTGGCAGTAAAAAATGCATGAGCCTTGGGCCAAAGTCACGGGTAGGGTTAATGGCATACCCTGTAGTTCCTCCAAGACCTAAACCAATAACCCATACTAAAATACCAACAGGTAGCGCTCCAAGAGAACCAAGTCCAATGGGAGTATCATTTTCTAGAATAGAAGCTTCGGTAAAATAAAGGGGAACAAAAACGAGCACAAAAGCTCCTACGATTTCACTAAACAAATTAGAAATAGGATTGCGTATTGCTGGTATAGTACAAAAGACCCCAAGTTTTTTTGCTCGGTCTTCCGTAATATCAAAATGGTCTTTGTACATAAGCCACACGATAAGTGCGCCAAGCATAGCGCCAATAAATTGAGCTAAAATATAAGTTGGCACTAATGCCCAACTAAATTTACCTGCTACGGCTAAACCAATACTAACAGCTGGGTTAAGATGTGCACCACTATATGGGCCAGCGACTACAACGCCAATAAAAACAGCAAGGCCCCATGCTGTGGTTATTACCATCCACCCTTGGTCATTAGATTTTGTTTTTTCTAGAATAACATTGGCAACAACACCGCCACCTAAAAGTAATAATAAAAATGTGCCAATAATTTCTGCGATAAATGGAGTCATTGTGTTTTTTTTAGTGATTTTTTGACCAATGTTGCACAGCATCAACTGCTCTATGCCAACCTTTAATTCCTTGTTTAACTGTGTTTTGATTTTTAGTTGGGGTAAAATGCATATCGGCTTGCCAAATATCTTGAATTTCTTCAGCATTTTTCCAAAAACCAACTCCTAATCCAGCTAAAAAAGCAGCACCCATAACTGTAGTTTCAACAATTTTTGGTCGTACGGTTATTGTATTCAATACATCCGCTTGGAACTGCATTAGTAAACTATTTACTGTTGCACCACCATCCACTCTTAACTCCTTAATTGACACACCAGAATCTGCTTCCATAGCTTTTAATACATCCATGGTTTGGTAAGCAATAGACTCCAACGAAGCTCTTGCAATATGAGCATCTGTACTACCTCGTGTTAGTCCAAAAATAGTTCCTTGCGCTTGCTGATTCCAATACGGAGCTCCCAAACCTGCAAAAGCGGGTACAACATAAACACCAGCTGAGCTATCCACCTTAGTTGCCAGTTTTTCCACATCTGACGATTTTTCTATAATTTTTAATCCATCACGTAGCCACTGTACAACAGCACCAGCAATAAAAATGCTACCTTCCAATGCGTAGCAGGTTTTTCCATTTATTTTCCATGCTACAGTGGTCAATAAATTGTTTTTTGACAAGGTAGGTTCATTGCCAATGTTCATTAACATAAAACAACCCGTTCCATACGTATTTTTTACCATTCCTTTTTTTGTGCACATTTGCCCAAAAAGAGCCGCTTGTTGGTCACCTGCAATACCCGATATTGGGATTTCGCTTCCAAGAAAGTCAGCATTCGTAGTTCCATACATCTCGCTAGACTGTTTTACTTGTGGCAACATGCTTTTTGGAATATTGAAGAGGTTTAACAACTCATTATCCCACTCCATGGTATTTATATTAAAAAGCAACGTTCTGGACGCATTGGTAACATCAGTAATATGCAATGCACCTTTTGTCATGTTCCAAATAAGCCAAGTATCAATAGTGCCAGCAAGAAGCTCTCCATTTTCAGCACGTTTTTGTGCCCCATCTACATTTTCTAATAACCACTTTATTTTGGTGCCAGAGAAATAGGAATCTATAACGAGCCCTGTTTTTTCTCTAATTAAATCGGAATGTCCTCCCTGTTTTAATTCATCACAATAATCGGAGGTTCTTTTATCCTGCCAAACAATGGCATTATAAATGGGATTTCCTGTTTTTTTGTCCCAAACTACTACTGTTTCTCTTTGGTTGGTAATACCAATGGCATTAATCTGGGAAGCTTCAATTTTTTCCTTCGAAAGAACTTCTCTGGCCATGGCGGATTGTGTTTCCCATATTTCCATAGGATTATGTTCTACCCATCCAGGTTTCGGAAAAATTTGTGTGAACTCTTTTTGAGCAACAGAGACAATACGTCCTTTTTTATCAAAAATAAGTGCACGCGAACTTGTTGTTCCTTGGTCAAGTGCAAGAATATAATTGCTCATGTTGGTTGTATTACAAAGAAGTATTATAGTTCATAAATATAGTGATTGTAGATTTATCTATATTTAACTTCATAATAAATGACCTTGAAGATTTAATTGACGCATAAAATATCAAAACTGACTATGTGATACCTTATGCGTATCAATTTTGCATTTAAAATAATAATTATCTGTTGGTTTGTAAATTAAAAATGAAAACATACATAGCACTGCTTAGGGGGATTAATGTTAGCGGCCAAAAGAAAATTTTGATGGCCGACTTAAAAAAAGCCATGATTACATCTGGGTTTAATGAAGTACAGACTTATATACAAAGTGGCAATATTGTTTTTAAAAATGAAGAAACACCTGCTGGTACTTTAGAGAATAAAATTCATGATGCGATTATGACCAATTTTGGTTTTGATATTCCCGTACTGGTTACTACAGGCAAGAATTTAAGTGGTATTCTTGCCAAGAACCCTTTTGCTGAAGAAGAAGATAAAAAGCAATATTTTGTTTTGCTCAAGAATGTACCAGAAGTTTCTTTGATAGAAGAATTTAGTGAAGAAAAATATACAAACGAAGATTTCTTAGTAACCAACCAATGTGTTTATTTAGTATGCCATAAGGGAGCCGGTAACGCCAAACTTAGCAATAATCTTATAGAAAGAAAGTTAAAAGTTTCTGCTACTTCAAGGAATTTAAGAACAATGAAAAAGTTAATAGAACTAGCCAGTAACTAGTTCATCTCCCATATTTTATAGTTCAGTAAAGTTGCAAAACATACCCATAATAAGTAGGGAACCATTAAATAGGCTGCCGTTGTACTTACAATTCTAAACCAATTAATAGTAAATAGGATGAGCAATGCTAATAATAGAATAATAAGGAGTGACCAAAATGGGTCTTGAAATCCATAAAAAACAATACTCCACAATGCATTTAGCAGTAATTGAAACCCAAAATGGTATAGGGCAGTTTTTACCCAAATATGATAAGATCCTTTAGTCCATACCAAACCAGCTGCTATTCCCATCAAAATATAAAGAACTGTCCAAACAAATCCCAGTACAGGTATTGATGGAGTATAGTTGGGCTTGTTCAAAGTAGCATACCAATCGTTTACTGAATTTAAAACAGCAAATCTGGATAGGAAACCTATAAGCAAACAAATGCCAACAGAAATAGTGATATAAATTAGTTTCTTTTTCAAGCCAGATTAGTGTAAGTAACTAAATTAGGAATTTATTTTAATTGGAAACCTATGAAAAGTTGGTTAAAAACTATCTTTGTTTAAATTTTGTTGCATATGACCCATTCTGACTTTGTCCCTTCCATATATTCACATCAAAAAAATGAGGGAAAAGTAACATGGAAAGCCCCAAGTAATATTGCCTTAGTAAAGTATTGGGGAAAAAGGGATAATCAGATACCCGCCAATCCCTCTATTAGTTTTACGTTGGATGCTTGTGCCACTACCACAACAATTACGTATAAAAAACTTGGAACAAAAACTCCAGAATTTTCATTTGACCTTTTTTTTGAAGGTAAGCCTAAAGAAGATTTTAAACCTAAAATTAAATTGTTTTTTAATAGAATAGAAGAATATTTACCCTTTCTTAAGGAGTATCATTTTACAATTGAAACTTCCAATTCTTTTCCACATAGTAGTGGTATTGCTTCATCTGCAAGTGGTATGGCTGCTTTGGCTCTTTGTTTAATGAGCCTTGAAAAAGAATTGAATCCAGAAATGAATTTAGATTTTTTCAGGCAAAAAGCATCTTTTTTGGCGCGCTTGGGCTCCGGTAGTGCATGTAGAAGTGTGGAAGGTGATTTAATTCTGTGGGGAGAGCACAAGGAAATTAGAGAAAGCTCAGATTTGTTTGCTATAAAGTACCCTTACAAAGTACATTCTGTTTTTAAAAATTATTATGATACCATTTTGTTGGTAGATAAGGGACAAAAACAAGTGAGTAGTACAGTTGGCCATAATCTAATGCACAACCATCCTTTTTCTGAAAAACGATTTAATCAGGCTCATGAGAACCTAAATGCATTAAAATACGTATTAGAGGAAGGGGATTTGGATAAATTCATTGAAATTGTAGAAAGTGAAGCGCTTACATTGCACGCCATGATGATGACCAGTTTGCCTTATTTTATTTTAATGAAACCCAATACGTTGCAAATCATTAATAAAATATGGAAATTTAGAAAGACATCTGGCACCCATGTATGTTTTACATTGGATGCAGGAGCCAATGTTCATGTACTTTATCCAGAAAATGAGAAGGATGCCGTTTTTCAATTCATTAAAGATGAGTTGGTTGTATATTGCGAAGAACAACAGTATATTTGTGACAGAATAGGCTTTGGTGCTAAACAATCATAAGAATGAAAGGACCTTTATTTTACTCTAAAATTTTACTTTTTGGTGAGTATGGTATCATAAAAGATTCCAAGGGACTTTCCATTCCATATAATTTCTTCAAAGGGGCTTTAAAGACCGATGAAAATTTAGAGGGAGAGGCAAAAAAATCCAATGATAGTTTAAAAAGGTTTGTTTCGTATTTGGAAAAAATGCATGGGGAGCAACCAGAATTGGTTTCTTTTGATTTGGGTACTTTAAAAAATGATGTTTCTAACGGAATGTATTTTGACAGTTCTATTCCTCAGGGGTATGGAATAGGTAGTAGTGGTGCTTTGGTAGCAGCTATCTATGATAAATATGCCCAAGATAAAATTACTGTATTAGAAAACCTTACTAGGGGCAAGCTTTTAAAGCTTAAATCCATTTTTGGCAAGATGGAATCTTTCTTTCATGGAAAATCTTCCGGATTAGACCCATTGAATAGCTACTTAAGTTTACCTATCCTCATAAATTCTCAAGATAATATAGAATCTACCAGTCTTCCATCACAAAACCAAGAAGGAAAAGGAGCTGTCTTTTTATTGGATAGCGGTATAACTGGAGAAACAGCACCTATGGTTCAAATCTTTATGGAAAAGATGAAGCAAGAAGGGTTCAGGAGCATGCTTAAGAATCAGTTTATAAAACATACAGATGCTTGTGTGGAGGATTTTATTAATGGGAACGTAAAATCACTTTTTGGAAATTTAAAGCAATTGTCCCATGTGGTGTTTAATAACTTTAAACCTATGATTCCATCTGAATTTCATAAACTTTGGAAGCATGGTATAGATACCAATGAGTACTATCTTAAGCTTTGTGGTTCTGGTGGTGGGGGATATATTTTGGGCTTTACCCAAGATATAGACAAAGCAAAATTGGCATTGGCCGGTCATAAATTGGAAGTGGTTTACAACTTCTAAAAAAATCAACATGTTTAGTAGAAAAAACAAGCTCCTCTTATTTAAGCTGGTGAGCCTGTTTTCTGTGGTCAGGGGTTATAATATCTTAATGATTACCCTTGCCCAGTATCTAGCATCTATTTATATTCTGGCACCGGACAGGCCATTGGGAAAAGTGATTTTTGATTTGAATTTACTTCTTATTGTAACAGCTTCTGCCCTAGTAATTGCTGCTGGTTATATTATCAATAATTTTTATGATGCCGAGAAAGATTTAATCAATAAGCCACGTAAAAGTATGTTGGATAAGTTGGTGAGTCAACGTTTTAAATTAACCACATATTTTATTCTTAATTTTCTTGCTGTTTTTTTGGCAAGTTATATTTCTTTTAGGGCAGTGTTGTTTTTCTCTGCCTACATTTTTGGCATATGGTACTATTCACATAGACTAAAGAAGATTCCGTTTATTGGGAATTTTGTCTCTGCTTTACTGGCAATAGCACCGTTCTTTGCCGTTTTTGTATACTATAAAAATTTTGAAACAGTCATTTTTGTACATGCTATGTTTCTTTTTCTTTTGATTTTAGCTAGGGAAATGATTAAGGATTTAGAAAATATAAAAGGAGATATAGCTCAAAATTATAGAACTATTCCCATAATTTTTGGTGTAAAAGTCTCAAAAGTTTTGATAGGAATATTAATCCTCTTAACCTTGATTCCTGCTCTTCTCCTCATTAATAAATTTGATGTTGGTCATATGTATCTCTATTTTATTGGGAGCATACTTTTACTTCTTTTGTTTTTGGTATTGTTATGGAAATCAGGAAGTAAAAAACATTATGTATGGTTACACAATATTTTAAAGCTCATTATTATCGTTGGGGTATTTAGTATTTTGTTGATTGATATAGATTTGGTTCTCCACCGAATTTTATAAGCAAACCAATATCCTTTACCTACCTTTGCAAAAAAAATAGTTCATGGGCGATAGCGATGATAAAAAAGCTTCTGGGAGACAAAGCGGTAACTTTAGAAAAAAAAGTTTTGCCAGAGGAAATGCACCTATAAAAAAGAGAACAGAGGTTAAACAACCTTCAGATCCAAATTCTATTCGTTTAAATAAGTACGTGGCCAATTCTGGAGTTTGTTCTCGTAGAGATGCTGACATTTATATTGCTGCGGGAAATGTAACAGTAAACGGTAAAGCAGTTACTGAAATGGGCTACAAAGTAAAGTTGAATGATGTTGTTAAGTTTGATGGCCGTCTCTTAAATCCTGAAAAGAAAGAATACATTTTATTGAATAAACCAAAGGATTTTGCAACTACGGCTAAAGATGAAAGGGGTAGAAGAACAGCTGCTCAATTGGTGATGAATGCATCAAAATCTAAATTACTTCCTATTGGGAAGTTGGACAAGGCTTCAACAGGACTCATATTGTTTACTAATGATGGGGAAATGATAACCAGATTGTCCAGACCCAAAAACGGATTACGAAAAATCTATCATGTAGAACTTAATAAGGATATACGCTCAGAGGATTTAAAAAAAATACGGGAAGGAGTTACCATTGATGATAGTTTGGTTAGGGTCGCAGAAATTAGTTATGTAGAAAACTCACCTAAACGAGAAGTGGGGGTAGAACTTTATAGTAGCAGAAATAATATTGTCCGTCATATTTTTACACATTTGGAATATGAAGTTGTTAAGCTTGATCGCGTAGTCTATGCAGGTCTTACTAAAAAAGACCTTCCCCGTGGTCACTGGAGACACCTTACAGAACAAGAAGTGATTAATTTGGGGATGATTAAGTAGTTTTAAGTTCTTTGCAAAACGCATCAATCCTAGATTTGGTTATATGTTGCATTACTACAATATGGGCTATATCACCTTGGGTAGCTAGTTGATATTTGCTAACTAATTCTTGGTTTGGCTTTTTAAAAGTAACAATAATCTGGTTGGGAAAATGGGAAACATTGGGATATTCCATTTCTTTTAATTTTTGGGTAAGGTACTTTGCGTTTTCAATACACTTTTGTCCTTCTTGTTTAAAACCTACCATTCCTTTTTTCTGAAAAATATACCATAGGTTCAATGCCAAAAATCCATTTCTAGAGCCGCTTATTGTAGTGTCTTGGGTTCCTACATAAGGTACCCATTGTTCTCCAAAGGCCTTTTTGTGTAATTCCTTGTTGGTCAAAACAATACCACAGGGATGTATTGCCCCTGGAAACTTATGCCCAGAAATGGCAATGCTTGTCACGCCGTTTTCAAAAAGAATTTCCCTATTCTCCAAAAAGGGATAAATAAACCCCATGAGGGCGGCATCCGCATGGATCATAACATTATTTTGGTCAATCTGGGATTCATCTATGCATTGATTTACTTCTTTTAAATTGTCCATGGCCCCAGTCATGGTGGTGCCAATGTTGAGGTTTATGATTAGCGCAAAGGGTTCTTTCTCATTGAATTTTATTTGCTCCAATTTAGCTTTCAAATCAGAATAATCCATCTCACCAGAAATTTGGGATTCAATTTTCATGCGCTCAAGCCCCAAGAGATATCCATTTTTTGGAATTGAGTAGTGACTGGATTCAGAATATAAAAAAATTGGCTTCTTGTTTTGGGCTACAAAATACTCCCGACCTGTATATATACCATAAAGATTTCCTTCTGTACCACCACTAGTAATGTACCCCCAATAGTTATTTTTTATTCCATATAATTCGGCCACAAAGTCCAGAGCCTCCTGTTCAAATTCTTTGGTGTGCATTTTGGCATTGCCGTGAATCCATGGATCTCCAGCATTATTTAAGTGCAATTTTGCCAAACTACTGATGCCCAATATGGATAAATCATTATTTTCTGGCACTTCTGGGTACCCAAAATAGGTGGTGGAATTCTTTATTTGTTCTGCTAAAAAATAGGAAAGCCTAATCTCGGCTTCAGCCAAACGCTCAATATCTTCGGATTCGTTCATTTCTGTCAATAAATACAACAGAAAGATACTCTTTTTGGTAAAAATATAACAAATCTAATTTTTATCATTTAAAATTATCTTGAATTCCTTTAAGGACAGAGGGGAGGTTATCAAAGACCATTTTGTTTTCAAATCGGATGATGATATATCCCAATTCCTCTAAGAATTCAGTTCTTCTCTGATTATTTTCTTGTGAAATTGGGTTGTTGTGAATTTCTCCATTCAGTTCTACTATCAACCTTTCCGAAGCACAATAAAAATCAACAATGTAATTTCCAATACTGTGTTGTCTTCTGAATTTCCTTCCGTCAAATTTTTTATTTTGAAGATGTTTCCATAAAAATGCTTCGGCGGGAGTGAGATTTTGTCTTAAATCTTTTCTGAAACTTTTTTAATTCTGGTTTATTATGTTTTTTCATTCTCTTTTAAAATTCCTTCCCTTGATTAAGGGAAGGTGGATTTCGACTTAAAGTCGAAATACGGAAGGGGTTTTCTATCCTTTCCGTCAATGCTATGTCTTGACACCTTTCCCTGTCCAAGGGAAAGGAGTAATCATTCTTTTTCTTCAAACAATAGCCAAAGGTTAGGGTCTAAGACAACCTCTTTTGGCTGGTTTTTTACTTCAATTTCAAAAGTTTCAGAACTTTTGGTTACTTCTAGTGTTTCAATTTTTACATTTTCTCCAGTACTGATTCTTATATCTAATGGAAATCTAAAGAGATGGTGGTCTTGGAGTTGGTTAATAGTAACTTTTAGCCTACCCTTTCTATAGCTCCAATCCCAAGCTAACTCAGGATATCCTTTGGTAAATATCCATTGTTCAAAGAAATTTTCTAAATCTTCTCCCGAGACCTTTTCCATGGTTTTTTGAAAATCGGAAGTCATGGCATTGGAATTTCGGAAGGCTTTGTAATAGGCCCTAATTCCTTGCCAAAAAACATCATCACCCAATTTATGACGGAGCATATTTAGTACCCAGCCTCCTTTTTGGTAGGAGTTGGTACTTAGTACCCTCATGGGGTCTGTAATTGTAGGGTCTACAATTGGAGCTGGTTTTTTCTTATAATAAGCAATAATCTGTTTTCTGTCCAAGGCCAATTCTTCCTTACGTTTATCATCTCCATACACACTTTCTTGATATAAAATTGCGAAATAGGTCGCAAAACCTTCACTGAGCCAAACATGGTTCCAATCATTTTCACTGGCGGAATTACCGAACCATTGGTGGGCAATTTCATGTGCAATTAAACCTTCTACTTCATTTTTTCCATTTACTGAATTTTCGAAATAAGCTATGGTTCCAGCATTTTCTAGTCCGCCCCATTGGGTTTTGGCCTGCATGTTAGCAAGTTTGGTGTAAGAATAAGGGCCAATGTTATCAATAAAATATTTCAGCACTTTGGTAGCTACACCATAATCTGAAAAGCCATTTAAACGATTTTCGGGATATACCCAAGCAGTTACAGGAATATCATATATTTCATCGAGCAGTTTACTCGCAAATTTGGTTACACCAATCGTGACCACTTTCATGGCAACTGGAGCAGGCTCTTTGTATGTGGTCAATTTTAAACCGTCACCTAAATTACTTTCTTCTATTTTTTCACCTGTGGCGACCACATCATAGTGGTCGGGTGCAGTAATTCTAAATTCAATTGCCGCCTTATCATAGGGATGGTCCACTGAGGGTAGCCAGTGACGAGCTAAATTGGGCCAATTGTCACCAAAGAAAGAACGTTGACCAAATTTTGTAGTATCTATGACCAAGCCTCTTTCTGCCACTCCACTATACTCAATTTTATAGCTTCTGGTTTTTTTGTTTGATAAAGAGGGCACTATTTTGATTTTGTTTTGTTCGTATGTGTAGCTTGCCAAGCTATCACCTTCATAAACGTTGGCCACCGTCATGCCATATTCGCCATTTTTGCCTATTAAATCTAACGCAAATTCCCCAATATCTTTTCTAAAATCCACTGTAATTATGGCCTCCCCCTTTATTTGATTATTCTCGTCATTTAATGAAAGACTGAAAATATACTCTTGAACATCAGCAGAGATATTCCGTTGGTATAAGTCTTGGGAATTAGTTGAGAGTGTGCCTAAAAAAATTAGTATAAACAATTGAATCTTTTTCATAAAGGGAATTTATGAAGACTAAGATAGGAAAGAATAAAATTTATTGGGAAAGAGTAAGTGCTATTTTATAGCCTGTTCCATCTTCCCCCTAATCTCTTCCAAACACAAATTACCCAGACTGCCTTCATGGGTGTGTTTAATGTCCTTTTTCGGAGTAAATGTACCTTCGTTTATTTCCATTCCCATTTTCTTGTAAGCATCTCTAAAGGGCATGCCTCCAAGTACTAATTCATTTAGGGTATCTACACTGAATAGGTAATCGTATTTTGGGTCTTCCAATATTTTTTTACTAACCTTAACTTCTTTTAAACTGAAAGTCATCATTTCTAAACAAGCTTTCATTTCTTGAAGCGCAGGTACAATGACTTCTTTTACCAATTGCAAATCTCTATGGTATCCGCTTGGAAGATTATTGGTCATTAATGTTAATTGATTGGGCACTGCCTGAATCTTGTTGCATTTAGCTCTTATGAGTTCAAAAACATCTGGGTTTTTTTTGTGAGGCATTATACTACTCCCAGTTGTTAACTCATCGGGAAAGGTGATAAAATCAAAATTCTGACTCATATATAAACAAATATCCATTGCTAATTTAGATAGTGTCGCGGCAATACTTCCAATACCAAAGGCAGTGGCTTTTTCAGCTTTACCTCTACTCATTTGAGCAGCAACCACATTGTACTTCAAGGTTTCAAAACCCATCTCTTGGGTTGTGAATGTTCTGTCTACTGGGAAGGAGCTTCCGTAACCTGCAGCACTACCCAAAGGATTCTGGTCAGCTACTTTGTAGGCTGCATTTATAAAATATAAATCGTCTATTAAACTCTCAGCATAGGCAGAAAACCACAATCCAAAAGAAGAAGGCATGGCTATTTGCAAATGCGTGTACCCAGGAAGTAAAACACCTTTGTAAGTGTCTGCTAATTTCATGAGCAAATCGAACAGTTCTTTAGTCTGACTTTTAATCTCTGAAAGCTCTTCTTTTAAATACAAGTGCATAGCGACTAAAACTTGATCGTTCCTAGATCGTGCCATGTGTATTTTCTTTCCAGTATCTCCGAGTTTTTCTATGAGTAGAAATTCAATTTTGGAGTGCATATCCTCAAATGAATCCTCAATAATAAAAGTGCCTTCTTCAATAGTTTTTCCAATAACCTTTAATTCTTTTACTAAAGCATCAGCTTCATCTGCAGTTAAAAGGCCAACTTTACCCAACATTTTGGCATGCGCTGTTGATGCAATAACATCATATTTTGCCAAAAGCAAATCTAGTTCTCTGTCATTGCCAACGGTAAAATGGTCTATTTTTTTATCGGTACTGAATCCTTTATCCCAGAGTTTCATTTTTTATTCTTTTTGTGTCATTTTATGAAGACATGAACTTAGTTGGTAGTTCTCGACTCCGCTCGAACGGACATTATTTTAATTTTTTAAACAATTTATTTTAAAATAAACCCAGATATAATTTTAATATAAAGGTCAATTCCTTCCTCAATTTCATGCACATAAATATATTCATCTGCTGAATGTGACCGTGTACTATCTCCTGGCCCTAATTTTAAGCTTTGACAAGTCAAAGCTGCTTGGTCAGATAGGGTAGGAGAACCGTATGTTTCCCTTCCCAAAGCTATTCCGCTTTTTACAAGTGGATGATTCTTATCTATTTTGGATGAATTGAGTTTAAGACCGCGCTCTTGTATTTTGCACGGCGCTTCTTTCTTTAATAAATCAGCAATTTCTTTGTTGGTATAACGGTCATTAACACGTACATCAATCACTAAATCTACTTGCGAAGGAACTACATTGTGCTGACTTCCTGCTTTAATTTGAGTAACTGTAAGTTTAACATCACCCAAAGCCTCAGAAGATTTTTCGAACGTATAATTCTTAAACCATTCTAGTACTTCAATTGTATTGTAAATGGAATTATTATCATTTGGATGCGCTGCATGCGATGGTGTTCCCTCAACTACAGCATCAAAAACGACCAAGCCTTTTTCAGCAATTGCCAATTGCATCAAGGTAGGTTCACCAACAATAGCAACATCAATTTTAGGTAAACTTGGCAACAATCCTCTAAGGCTATTTTCTCCGGCATTTTCCTCTTCTGCTGAAGCAACCATAAGAATATTGTGATTCAAATTTTCTTTCGCATAAAAATGCACAAATGTTGCTAAAAGTGAAACTAAGGGGCCGCCAGCATCGTTACTTCCAAGGCCAAAAAGTTTCCCATCTTCCACATGAGGATGAAAAGGGTCTTTGGTATATGCCTGATTCGGTTTTACGGTATCGTGGTGCGAGTTTAACAACAATGTGGGCTTGGCATCATTCCAATGTTTATTCTTTGCGTAGACGTTGTTATTGTCTCTTGTAAATGAAATGTCGTGCGCTGTAAAATAGTTTTCTATAGTTTCAGCAGTTTTATCTTCTTCTTTTGAAAAAGAAGGAATGGAAATCAGTTTTTTTAGAAGCTCAATCGCCTCTTTGGTTAATATATCTTGGTTGAGACTCATAAGGTTAACGTTGTAAATAGGGTTGATTCGAAATCGAGCATGGAAACATCACCAATACACACTTTTTGCACTTTGTTATTCAAGGCATGAAAGCAATTGTGCATTTTAGGAAGCATTCCGTCTGCTATTATTTTTTGGTCTAATAATTCTTGATAGGTTTCAGAATTGATGTGCTTTACTACAGAATTATCATTTTCAACATTCATTAAAACTCCTTTTTTTTCAAAACAATAATATAGGGTTGTTTCATAAGTATCGCTCATGCCAATTGCAATTTCGGAAGCAATGGTGTCCGCATTAGTGTTTAATAATTGTCCGTTACCATCGTGAGACATGGCACAGAAAACAGGAACTAAATCAGCTTCTATTAATTTAGAAATAGTATGTTGATTAATAACATCAATATCACCTACAAAGCCAAAGTCAATCTCCTTAATAGGTCTTTTGTGTGCTTGAATACTATTCCCATCTGCACCAGATAATCCTATAGCATTACAATTTTGAGCCTGTAATTGAGCAACAATATTTTTGTTGGCTAAACCGCCATAGACCATAGTAATGAGCTCTAAACTTTGAGCATCGGTAATTCTTCTACCATTTACCAATTTGGATGCTATGCCCAATTTCTTACCCAATTCGGTTGCTAATTTGCCACCACCATGCACCAAAATTTTTAATCCTTCAATTTTTGAAAAGGCCAAAATGAAGGCAGCAAGAGCTTCTTTGTTTTCGATAACATTACCGCCAATTTTTATGATAGATAGCTTTTGTTTCATTTCTTTTTTCTCAAGTCTTTAATTGAAACCCACATAGCGATTATCATTAAAATATTAGAAAATGGGTTTAATAATGATTTCATGGTTAAATTATCGAAATCTAATTCCAAAATATTGATAATGAATAAAATAACGAATGCAATAATTAAAATACAAGCAAACTTTTCTTTATTCATGACTATAGTTTTTCAAGTATCTTCTTCAACACAGTTTGTGCCGAATAAGTTCTATTATTAGCCTGCTCTATCACAATAGATTGGTCACTATCTATAACTTCATCAGCTACAACTACATTTCTTCTTACAGGTAAACAGTGCATAAATTTAGCACTTCCCAATTTTTCTTTTGTAATGGTCCAGCTTTTATCTTCACTTATAACTTTTCCATAATCTGTATAACTGCTCCAATTTTTTACATAGATAAAATCAGCATCCTTAAAGGCCTTGTTCTGGTCGTACTCAATTTTAGAATCTTTGGTTATGTTTTTATCTAACTCATAACCCTTTGGATGTGTAATTACAAAATCGGCATCTTGCAATTGCATCATCTGAACAAAAGAATTGGCTACGGCATGTGGTAAGGCTCTTGGATGCGGTGCCCAAGACAATACCACTTTAGGCTTCTTTTTTATATTGGCTTCATTCAATGTAATAGCATCTGCCAGAGCTTGTAGCGGGTGCCCAATTGAGCTTTCCATATTTACAATGGGTACGTTAGCATATTTGGTGAAGGCCGTTAAAACCTCTTCAGATTCATCTTTTTCTTTGTCTTGTAAGGAAGCAAATGCTCTTATGGCAATAATGTCTGCATATTGAGAAACTACTTGTGCCGCCTCTTTTACATGTTCTGCCTTTCCTTGGTCCATTATGGTTCCATCTTCATATTCTAATGCCCATCCTTCGCCACCAAAATTCATAACAATAACATCCATCCCAAGATTAATGGCTGCTTTTTGAGTGCTCAATCTGGTTCTAAGACTGTTGTTAAAGAATAAAAGACATATGGTTTTACCTTTCCCCAATGATTTATATTGGGTTGGGTCGGATTTTAAATCTCTAGCTTCTTTTACCCAATCGGATAAATTATCAATATCGTTGACTGACAAATAATGCTTCATATTATTTGATTTTAGTGTATTTGCTTGTTTCATCAATAGCGCTGATGATAAAATTGTCTTTGAGTCCGTTTACAATCCAAGTCTCAATATTGGATTCTTTTGCTATGGTAACAGCATCTATTTTAGATTGCATACCACCAGTACCGTGACTCGATTTTTTCTCACTGACTTCAGCAGTTAAGTCTGAAATGTTAGAAACCAATGAAATTGTCTCTGGACTATTATTTTCTAAAGATGTTTTGGTATAGATGCCATCTGTGTTGGTGGCTATAACTAATAAATCTACTTCTAACAGTGAAGCCGTTAAAGCGGCCAGTTTATCATTGTCGCCAAACTTAATCTCATCCGTGGCAACGGTATCGTTTTCATTGATGATGGGAATAAAATTGTTTTTCACTAGCACATCAATCGTATTTTTTATATTCTCTTTAGATGCAGGTTTTTCAAAATCGGAATATGATAATAAACACTGCGAAGTAAATAGCCCAAGTTCTCTAAAACTTTCTTGAAACATTCGCATTAAATGTGGTTGTCCAATAGCCGCTAGCGCTTGTTTTACATTAATCTCCTGTCCGTTATGTTCTAGTTTAACAAATTGTTTGGCAGCAGCAATGGCGCCAGAGCTCACAATAACAAATTCATATTTGTCAGTTAGAGCGGCTATTTGCCTGCCAATATCCTCAATCTTACCTCTGGAAATGTGGTCCGTTTCCTTGGTTAAGGTATTGGTTCCTATTTTTAATAAAATGCGTTTTTTGCTCATAACCTTATCATTCCTGCGAAGGCAGGAATTTTATTGTTCGTTAAATTCACCAAAATGCCAAAGTATTCCAGAGGGGTCGTGCATAAATAATTCTCTTCCCCAAGTTTGATTCACTATTTCTGAAACTCTTACATTTTTATAGTGGTTTTGTAATTTTTTTTCAAAAAGTTCTTTTTTGAACTCATCTAAATCGTCCATTTCTAAAAAGAGCATGGAATTATTTACCCAATCTTTAACATAGGCGTCTTGCAAGTAAAAACCCAAAGATTCATGGACTTTAAAATAACTCATTTTGGCATCAATCTTTATTTCTTCAAAACCAAGGTCATTGTAAAAATTCCTTGAGATTTTAAAGTCTTTTGCTCCTATGAATGCTCGTATTGATTTTGACTTAAACTTCATACTGTTTTTCTATAATTTAGGTCTTAATTTTACTTCCCAAATCTCTCGACTCCGCTCGAGGAGACAATTTTAACACCCCTCCTTTGTATTAGATTTGGACTATCTTATTTGTCCATTTCCATGAACATACCATTTATTTGTTACCAAATGTTGTAAGCCCATAGGACCGCGTTGGTGTAATTTATCTGTACTTATTGCTAATTCTCCACCCAGTCCAAATTGAAAACCATCTGTAAAGCGGGTTGATGCATTTTGGTACACCGCTGCCGAATCCACCGAATTCATAAAGCTAGCTGCAACATCATCATTTTTGGTAATGATTACTGCTGAATGTCCACCACCATATTTGTTTATCATTTTTACAGCTTCATCTACGTCATCAACTTGACCAATAACTATTTTATAATCCAGAAATTCCTCGTACCAAGTCTTCTCTTCTGTAAGTTCCGAAACTCCATCTACAGCACTAAAATTACTATCAGTTAGAATTTCAACATCATGTTCTTTTAATTTTGAAATCAGTCTAGTGACAAAAGCTTCTTTTTCAGGAAAATCTTTGTCAATCAAAACCTTATCTAAGGCATTACACGCTGATATTTTTGCAGTTTTTGCATTGATAATAATGTCTAAAGCCATTTCTGCATCAGCATTTTTATCAACAAACAAAAAGTTATTACCACGACCACTAACAATTACAGGGCAGGTAGCATGCTGTTTTACAAAAGCAATTAATCGCTCTCCACCACGTGGTACAATTAAATCTAACTTCTGAGTTGGGTTTTCTAAGAAAGCCTGTGTCTTTGTTCGGTTGTACTGTAAGTACGTAACCCATTCTGTGCTAGCACCATTTTCCTGTAATGCTTTATGCCATAAATCTACCAAAACGAGATTACTCTGTACAGATTCTTTGCCGCCTTTGAGCAGTATTTTATTACCAGATTTAAATGCAATACCAGCAGCTTCAATAGTTACATCCGGTCTAGATTCATAAATAATTAAAATGGTGCCAAATGGAGCTGTTTTATTACTAATTTCCATTCCATTCTCATGGAGAAAATTGAATTTTTCAATCCCTAATGGGTCTACCAAAGCAGCCAGTTGGTCTAGAGAATCTATCATCCCAGTAATTTTGCCATCATCCACTTTTAAACGGTCTCTCATGGCTATGTCACTACCATCATAGTTATCCATGTCCTTTTTGTTGGCTTCTAGAATGCTTGATTGCTCTTCTTTCACCAATCTGGACATGGTTTTAAGAACAGCATTTCTTGTCTGTATGTCTAAATAGATACTCACTGTAATTCTACTTTTAAAGCATCAAAAAATAAATCGATGTCGTGTTGGGTAATATTCAATGGTGGAAGAATTCTTAATAAATGCTTGTTTTTGGCTCCGCCCGTAAATATTCCTTGATTAAAAATCAAGTTTTTTCTTAGCTCCCCTACTTCAAAATCGAATTCCAAACCAAGCATTAGCCCTTTTCCTTTAATAGTTTTTACTTGTGGAATGGCTATTGCCTTCGCCTTAAAATAATCATACAAACTTGCTGCATTTTTAATCAATTTTTCTTTTTTCATCACTTCTAAAACAGCTAATGAAGCAGCACATGCCAAATGGTTACCGCCAAAAGTAGTTCCTAAAACTCCATAGGAAGCTTTAATGTCTTCATGTATCAAAACACCACCAACAGGGAAACCGTTACCCATTCCTTTGGCAATGGTAATAATATCAGGCTTTATTGCATGATGTTGAAAAGCAAAAAACTTTCCGCTTCTACCATACCCACATTGAATTTCGTCAGCTATCAATAACACACCATTTTCTTTACATAACTTTGCAATGTCTTTAAAGAATTCGGTCGATGGTTGTCCTAGACCTCCAATACCTTGAATGGCTTCTAAAATAACCGCACAAACATCTCCTTTTTCAATTTCTGTTTTAAAACCCTTAAAGTCTTCAAACGTCAAAAAAGTAACTTTTTGTTGTTTGTTAATTGGAGCATTTATTTTTTCATTGTCTGTTGCAGCAACAGCAGCGGATGTTCTACCATGAAAACTGTTGGCAAACGAAATAACTCTGGATTTTCCTGTTTGAAACGATGCCAATTTTAAAGCATTTTCGTTGGCTTCTGCTCCAGAATTGCATAGAAACAAGTTGTAATCTTTACAGCCTGAAACTTTTCCTAATTTGGTTGCTAATTCGTGTTGTTTGGGATTTTTAATATAGTTGCTATAAAACCCAATATTATCTATTTGTTCCTTTATTTTTTTTAAATAATGAGGATGCGAATGCCCAATGGAAATAACTCCATGACCACCGTAAAAATCTATATATTCTTTTCCTTTATCATCTGTAACAATATTTCCTTTAGCGGAAACTGGTGTTACATCGTATAGCGGATAAACGTCAAACATTTTCATAATTTTTTTCTTTCTGATGTCATTTCTACCTCAAGAATTCAGGGAAGAACTCTATGAGATATCTCGTTTCACTCGATATGACAGCATAGTTATATTTAACTTTGTACTGATAACTTAATACTTCGTACTGTTTTAACCTTTTTTTATGTCACTAATTTTTTCAAATGAAGTCACAATTCCTTGAATTAAAGAAGAACTTAGGCCTTGGTGTTCCATTTCATTCAATCCTTCTATGGTACAGCCTTTAGGTGTTGTTACTTTATCTATTTCTTCTTCTGGATGACTCCCAGATTCTATTAATAAACTTGCTGCACCACTACAAGTGTGCATTGCCAATTCTTGTGCTTCTTTAGCATCAAAACCCAGTTGTATTGCTCCTTGTGTTGTAGCGCGTATTAAACGCATCCAAAATGCTGTTCCACTGGCACAAATAACTGTGGCAGCCTGCATTTGCTCTTCAGGGATAATCATAGAATGTCCCATACGGTCAAAAATGGCTTTAGCCAGTTCAACTTTCTTATTGCCTTTTTCATTACTACAAATACAAGTCATGGATTTACCAACAGATATAGCAGTATTGGGCATGCTACGAATAATATATTTATCTCTACCTATAATTGATTCTATTTTGGCTAGCGAGAAACCAAGAATGGTAGAGATAATTACATGTTTGTCATTCAACAAACCTTTAATTTCTCCTAAAATATTTTCAAGATGACCAGGTTGTACAGCAAAAATTATAATATCAGAATTTTTAACTGCTTCTTTATTGTCAGTTGTTACCGTGACATTACCGTATTTCTCAAAATCTTTAATATCAGCCGTATTCCTTTTGGTTAGGTACATGGTTGTTGCTCCATTGGAATGTAAGATTCCTT
>NZ_JBWFBN010000004.1:160138-197973 GCF_056326165.1 Saonia sp. | reverse complement strand
GGTGATGCAGATGGTATGATATCTGGCTATTCCAGAGCCTATCCAACAGTTGTAAAACCAATTTTTGAAGTTATTGGAAGAGCATCCAATGTAAAAAAGGTATCTACAGTAAATATTATGATCACCTCCAGAGGCCCTTTGTTTTTGGCAGATACATCAATAAACATTGATCCTACCGCAAGTGAATTGGCAGAGATAGCCCAAATGACTGCAAATGTGGCGACTACTTTTGGTTTTGATCCAGTTTTGGCATTGCTTTCTTATGCTAACTTTGGCTCATCAACCCATCCAAATTCTACTAAGGTAAGAGAGGCAGTAAGAATTTTGCATAGATACAATCCAGATTTAAAAGTAGATGGGGAGATTCAAATAGATTTTGCTTTGAATCAGGAGTTAAGAAAAAGTCAGTTCCCATTTTCTAAGTTGAATGGGAAACATGTGAATACTTTGATATTCCCAAATTTGGAATCGGCCAATATCACTTATAAATTATTGAAGGAATTAAACAAGGCAGATTCCATAGGTCCCATTATGGTTGGTTTAAGGAAATCGGTACACATTCTACAATTAGGCGCCAGTGTGGATGAAATGGTAAATATGACAGCTGTCGCCGTCATAGATGCCCAAGAACGGGAAAAAAGAAAACAAGCTAAAAATACCATTTAAAGAAAAGGAATGATAGCTCATTTAAAAGGAAAATTGGTTGAAAAAACCCCAACCTATGTTATAATAGAGTGCTTTGGGGTGGGATATTTTGTAAATATTTCCCTACACACGTTCTCCAAGATAAATGACAATGAAAATATTCTATTATTTACCCATTTACAAATTAAGGAAGATGCTCATACCTTATTTGGATTTGCGGAGAAATCCGAAAGGGAAATTTTCAGGTTATTGATTTCTGTTTCTGGAATAGGTTCCAGTATTGCGAGAACCATGTTATCCTCTTTGTCTCCAAGTCAAATTAGAGATGCCATAGCTACGGGTGATGTTGCCACAATCCAAGGAATAAAGGGCATTGGCGCTAAGACTGCGCAGCGTGTAATTTTGGACCTAAAAGATAAGATTTTAAAAATTTATGATATTGATGAAGTTTCCACTTCTTCAAACAATACAAATAAAGATGAAGCGTTATCTGCTTTAGAGGTTCTTGGTTTTGTTCGTAAACAAGCTGAAAGGGTTGTGGACAAGGTATTAAGCCAAGATGCTACACTAAGCGTAGAGGACATTATAAAACTTGCGCTTAAAAATTTGTAAGAAATTTGAAGACAGGGGCTAAACAATATCTTAAATCATCATTTAAGCTTTTTTTTCTATCCATTTTTTTTCTAGGAGCAACGCAAGTCACTTTTGCCCAAGAAACTAATGAGCAAGAAGTTGATTCTGTTCAAACAGGTTTTGCTTTGGGAAAGCTTAAGTTGGATAATCCAGAAAGCATTGTATCAAAATATACCTACGATCCACAATTGGACCGTTATATATATTCTGAAAGTGTTGGTGATTTTGATATCAGTTATCCCATAATTCTTACACCAGACCAATATTATGAATTGGTACAAGAAGAAAACATGAAATCTTATTTTAAGGATAAGATTGATGCTTTTTCTGGAAAGAAAGAAGGAAGCGAAGAAGCTCGGAAGAACCTTCTACCCAATTTTTACATTAACAACAATTTTTTTGAATCTGTTTTTGGTGGTAATACCATAGAGGTAATTCCACAAGGATCAGTTGCTATGGATTTGGGTGTTATTTGGCAAAAAAATGATAACCCAGCTCTTTCACCAAGGAATAGGACCAATCTTTCTTTTGATTTTGACCAGCGCATTAGTTTAAGTATGTTGGGAAAAATAGGTGAACGCTTGCAAGTAACCGCCAACTACGATACAGAAGCCACGTTTGATTTTCAGAATTTGGTAAAACTGGATTATACGCCTACCGAAGATGATATTATTAGAAAAATAGAAGTTGGTAATGTAAACATGCCACTTAATAGCTCATTGATTACCGGTGCGCAAAGCCTTTTTGGAGTTAAAACACAATTGCAGTTTGGTAAAACTACTGTTACGGCAGTATTCTCGGAACAACGTTCTCAAAATAATACTGTGGTTGCACAAGGAGGAGGAACATTGAATGAATATTCACTTACCGCGTTGGATTATGATGAAGATAAACACTTTTTCTTAGCTCAATATTTTAGAGACAATTATGATACAGCGTTGGAAAACTATCCATATATAAGAAGTCAGGTACAAATTACTCGTTTAGAAGTTTGGGTTACCAATAGGAATCAACAGACTCTAAATGTGAGAAATGTAGTGGCTATCCAGGATTTGGGAGAGGCCAATGAAGAACAGACTAGAATAGGGCAATTTAATGGAGACCCTGCTGGATTTTTTAACAATCCAACAAATATTTTCCCAAGGAATAATGCTAATGATTACGACCCTGCCCTTATGGACAATGGTGGAGCATTGACATCACAGATAAGAGATATTGCTACAGTTGAGGCTGGTTTTAATGTAGCGGGTTATACTATTAACCAAGGTTTTGATTATGCTATTTTAGAAAATGCCCGAAAATTGGAGCAAGGCAGAGATTATCAATTTGATTCTCAATTAGGCTATATTTCTTTAAACCAAAGATTGAGTAATGATGAGGTTTTGGGGGTAGCTTTTCAATATACTTACAATGGAGATGTATATCAAGTGGGAGAATTTGCTAATGGAGGTTTGGATGCTACTACAGTATCTGGAGGAATAAATCCAATTGTAGAGAATAATACATTGATATTAAAATTACTTAAAAGTAACATTACCAATGTGAATGACCCTATTTGGGATTTAATGATGAAAAATATTTACTCAACTGGAGCTTTTCAGTTGAGTCAGGAAGATTTTAAATTGAATATACTTTATTCGGATCCAACCCCTAGAAATTATATTACTCCAGTTGATGAATCACCAGGAGCTGGTTGGCCAGAAAATTTACAGGATAAAATTCTTTTAAATGTCTTTAACTTGGATAGGTTAAATGGTTACAATGATGTCCAGCCAGGCGGGGATGGTTTTTTTGATTTTATTCCGGGAATTACTGTAGATACAAGAGGAGGCAGAATCATATTTAGTACAGTTGAGCCTTTTGGAGAATATTTATTTAATGAACTGGGAGGAGGGACCTATGATGTTGAAGATGATCAAGGTTATAATGCCAATCAGCAGAAGTACGTGTTTAGAAACATGTATTCCCAAACAAAAGCAGCTTCTTTAGAGGACGCAGAAAAAAATAGATTTTTAATAAAGGGTAGGTATAAATCTGAAGGAAACAACGGAATTCCTATAGGTGCTTTTAATGTGCCACGTGGTTCAGTTAGAGTAACTGCTGGTGGTCGTCAATTACAAGAAGGAATAGATTATACTGTAAATTACCAAGCAGGGACGGTGCAGATTTTGGACCCTAGTTTGGAAGCTTCAAATGTTCCGATTAATATTTCAGTTGAAAATAATGCAGTATTTGGACAACAAACAAGAAGGTTTACAGGAGTTAATGTGGAGCATCAGGTTAGTAAAAATTTTGTGTTAGGGGCAACACTTCTTAATTTAAATGAACGGCCATTGACCCAAAAATCAAATTTTGGAATAGAACCTGTCAACAATACAATATTTGGTCTTAATGGTAACTTTTCTACCGAAGTCCCTTTTCTTACCCGTTTGGCAAATAAATTACCTAATATAGATACGGACGTTCCTTCTAATCTATCGGTACGTGGAGAGGTCGCTTTTTTAAAGCCCAACTCACCTAAAAATGCAAACTTTCAAGGAGAAACCACCACTTATTTAGATGATTTTGAAGGTGCGCAGGCACTAATAGACATTCGCTCTTCTTTGGGTTGGACCTTGGCAAGTACGCCTTTGGAATTTGTTCCAGGGGGTCAATTGACAGGAAGTTCCCCAGAAGATCCAGCTAACTTGGAAAATGGGTATGGTAGGGCAAAAATGGCATGGTATACTATTGATCCTATATTTTTTACAAATCAACGTCCATCGGGAATAAGTGATAATGATATTTCTAATAATGAGACTAGAAGGATATTTATAGATGAGGTTTTCCCTCAGATTGATATTGCCCAAGGACAAACAACAGTACAGAACACATTGGATTTGGCCTATTACCCAAATGCCAAAGGACCATATAACAACAATCCAAATTTTGATGCATCTCAACCACAAGAAAAATGGGGTGGAATTATGCGTTCTCTAAGTAGTACCAACTTTGAGCAATCTAATGTGGAGTTTGTGCAGTTTTGGGTATTGGACCCATATGTGGATGGTATTGCTACAAGTCCGGGAGAATTGATCTTTAACCTAGGAAATATTTCGGAAGATGTATTAAAAGATGGTAGAAAACAGTATGAAAATGGACTTCCAACCGTAGGGAGTAATGATTTGGTTGCGTCTACTTCCTGGGGAGAAGTACCTGCCACACAATCGTTAGTGTACGCTTTTGATGTTGATGAAGCAAGTAGAAGCCTTCAGGATATTGGGTTTGATGGTCTGAATGATGAAGATGAATCAAGCATTTTTGATAATAATGGAGGCAGTGACCCAGCTTTGGACAACTACCAATACTACCTAAATAGAGAAGGCGGGATTTTAGAACGTTATTTTGATTTTAACAACCCTCAAGGGAATTCACCAGTTGCTGTAACCAATACAAATAGGGGTTCAACTACATTACCAGATGTAGAGGATATTGATAGGGATTTGACCATGAACACGGTCAATAGTTATTATGAATATAGAATTCCAATTAAGCCTAACACAACAATAGATGATTTATATGTTACCGATATAAAAGAAGGGGTAACACCGCAATTGCCTAATGGTCAAAGCTTAAATCGCAGATGGATACAATATAAAATTCCGTTGAATGATTTTACTGATGCCGTTGGAGGAATAACAGATTTTAGATCCATCAGTTTTATGAGAATGTACCTTACTGGTTTTAACAGTGATGTGGTACTTCGTTTTGCAACGCTAGATTTGGTGCGTGGTGATTGGAGAACTTATACCAAGTCATTACAACCAGATATTGATAATAATCCTGCTGATGATGGTACGGTAGTAGATGTAAATACAGTAAATATTGAGGAAAACAATGCTAGGATTCCTATTCCATATGTGTTGCCTCCTGGGGTTATTAGAGAGCAATTAAACAATAACAATACAATTATTCGTCAAAATGAACAATCGCTTTCTTTTAAAGTTGAAAATTTAGAGTCAGAAGATTCTAGGGGTGTGTTCAAAAATGTGAATATGGATGTACGTCAGTACGAGCGTATTAAAATGTTTATGCACGCTGAAAAAATTGTGGATTCTGATTATTCCAATGATGAAACTCCTTTGATTGGTTTCTTGCGAATTGGGACAGATTTTTCAGAGAATTTCTATCAAATAGAATTACCATTACAGTTTACACCTTTTGGAGCTTCTTCAGAAAGTGAAGTTTGGCCAGATGTCAATGAAATAGATATCGATTTAAGCGATTTAAATAGGGTGAAATCTTTAGGAATTGCCAACCAAACCCTTAATCAAATTAATTATTATGAGGTAGTGGATGGCGAAGTTGTTTCGGTGCCAGAGTTTGCTCCTAGAACACCGGGTGTTCTTAGAATTGGCATTAGAGGAAACCCCTCTTTGGGAAGTTTAAGAAGTATGATGGTGGGTGTAAAAAATACGGACAACCTACCCGCAAGAGGAGAGGTTTGGTTCAATGAACTTCGTTTGGCTGGATTAGACAACAATGGTGGATGGGCCGCCGTTGCTGCTGTTGATGCCAATATTGCTGATTTTGCAAATGTGTCTGCAACAGGAAGCAAAAGTACATCGGGATTTGGAGCTATAGATCAAATGCCTAATGAAAGAGCTAGGGAAGATGCTATTTCTTATGATGTGGTCACCAATTTAAATATGGGCCAATTGTTTCCAAAAAAATGGGGGTTGCAATTACCATTTAATTATGGAATTTCTGAACAGGTCATTACACCAGAATTTGATCCAGTATATGATGATTTAAAATTAGAAGATAGAATTGCCGCAGCTGCCAATGCGGAAGATGCAGAGACTATAAGAAAACAGGCTGAAGATTATACAAAAAGAACAAGCATCAACTTAATTGGAGTAAGAAAAAATAGAGGTGAAGAAGCAGAAGCCAATTTTTATGATGTAGAGAATTTTACTTTGAATTATTCCTATAACGAAACGGATCATAGAGATTTTGAAATAGCTAACCTTAGAGATCAGAATGTAACTACAGGCTTTGTTTACAATCATAATTTTAAACCCGCAGAAGTGGCTCCTTTTGCAAAAAAAGATTCTCTTTTTACAGGTAAATATTGGCAATGGTTAAAGGACTTGAATTTTAATCTGTTGCCCACAAGTTTATCAGTTAACTCAAACATAAATAGATCGTTTAATCAGCAACGGTTTAGGGATGTGTTAGAGCCTGGTGTCGAGGCATTGGAACTTCCGTTACTTCAACAACGTAATTATCTTTTTAATTGGCAGTACGCCTTAAATTATAGCCTGTCCAAATCATTGCGTTTAAACCTAACTGCGAGCAACAATAATATTGTCCGAAATTATTTTAATGAAGAGGGCGACAGTGAATCTGGCATTAATGACATGTTGGATTTATGGAATGGTTTTTTTGATATAGGAGAACCTAACAGGCATGCACAGCAAATGCAACTGAATTATGAAATCCCTTTTAATAAAATACCTGCACTGGATTTTATTAATGCACAATATTCTTATACCAGTAATTTTGATTGGCAGCGGGGAGGTGATGCACTTAGAGAAGTAGCAGGAGAAGATATTAATACGGTTCAGAATGCCAACACACATAATGTAACAGCCTCTCTAACAATGCAACGTTTTTATGATTTACTTGGGTTAAAAAAAAGAAATGGCAAAGTTACTACCAACAATGCTCCTGTGCGGAGAGATAAAGCTGGAAATCCAGCAAGTGGTAACAACCCAGAGGAAACTAAAAAGACAAGTGGGCTTTTTAATACAGCTGTGGATATTTTAACCATGGTTAAAAGAGTTAACGTAAACTACAGTGAGAACAACGGAAAAGTATTGCCAGGATATACACAATCCATTGGTTTTATTGGAACGGCAAGACCCTCGATTGGTTTTGTGTTTGGTAGCCAAGCTGATGTACGCTATGAAGCTGCACGTAATGGGTGGTTAACGGCTTTTCCAGAATTTAATGAACAGTATATTGAGCGCACCAACAAACAACTTAGCATTACAGCGACAGCTCAGCCAACTCAAGATTTAACAATTGATCTATCAGCAGATAGACAATATTCTAGTAGCTATCAAGAAAGTTTTCAGGTAAATGATTTAGGAAATGGACAGTTTGAATATGAGAATCTTTTAGGTAATAATTTTGGAAATTTCAGTATTTCTACGATGATGATAGGCACCGCTTTTGGAAAGAGTGATGAATTCACTTCTGAAACCTTTGATGCATTTAAAGAAAATAGAATTACAATAGCCAATAGAGTGGCATCGGACAGAGGCCATAATACAGGTAATGTTGATGCAGATGGTTTTCCAGAACGTTACAGCAAAACACATCAAGATGTATTATTGCCTGCTTTCTTTAGTGCATATACAGGACAAGATGTGAATAGAGTAAATTTGGATGCTTTCAGGGATATTCCTATTCCTAATTGGAACATTAAGTTTACAGGTTTAATGAAAAACAAATGGTTTAAAAAGAAATTCAAACGTTTCTCTTTAGGCCACGGATATAGAGCTTCTTATAGTATTAATTCTTTTCAGACCAACTTGGAGAAGCAAAATGGGACAATTAATCCAGAAAATCAGGATTTTTTACCAGACAACATTTATAACAATGTGGTGCTTACAGACCAGTTTAACCCATTAATTAGATTGGATTTTGAAATGCAAAGTTCATTGAGTGTTCTTGCAGAAATCCGTACAGATAGAGCTTTGTCTTTAAGTTTTGACAATAACTTGATGACCGAAATAAATGGTAAAGAATATACACTTGGTTTGGGTTATCGTTTTAAGGATGTACAAATGGTAACTAATATTGGGGGAGAAAAACAACGTTTAAAAGGGGATTTAAACTTGAAGGCAGATGTTACCTTAAGAGATAATCTTACTATTATTAGAAATTTGGATATTGATAATAACCAGATAACATCTGGGCAAAACTTATTCTCTTTAAAGTTTACTGCTGATTATGCCTTAACAAAGAACTTAAATGCCTTGTTCTTTTATGACCATTCTTTTTCAAAATTTGCAGTTTCTACAGCCTTTCCACAAACTACAATCAATACTGGCTTTACAATCAGATACAACTTCGGGAACTAGTTTCATTTTTGTCGATTACTTTTTTTGGATAAGCTGTGTATAATCCGTTACATTTGCTTTATCATCAAATAGAATTAGAATGAATATACCATCAGAATTAAAATATACAAAGGACCACGAGTGGATTATTATAGACGGAGACATTGCAACAGTGGGAATTACTGATTTCGCCCAAGGAGAATTGGGAGATATTGTCTATGTTGAGGTAGAAACACTGGATGAAACTTTGGACAAAGATGAAATCTTTGGAACGGTTGAAGCAGTAAAAACAGTATCAGATTTGTTCTTGCCCTTAAGTGGTGAAATTATTGAGTTTAATGAAGCTTTGGAAGATGAACCAGAAAAGGTAAACACCGACCCTTATGGAGATGGCTGGATGATTAAAATTAAAATTAAGGACGACTCGGAAATTGAATCATTGCTTAGTGACGAAGAGTACAAAGAATTGATAGGTGCCTAAAAGACCTTTTTTTACAATTGCATTTATATGTTGGTTGCTACTGGTTACATATCTTAGTCTATCTCCTTTTTCTGGTATGGATATTGATGATTCTTGGATAGATATTCCTAATATGGACAAGTTGGTTCATTTTACTTTTTATTTGGGAGTTGCTGTACTGGGAAGTTTATTTTTAAGAGAAATTTATAGATCAAATATTGGTGTAAAAAAAGCTATACTTAGTGCTACGGCTTTTGCGATTATATATGGTATTGGTATTGAAGTATTACAGGCCGTATTTACTCAAAGTAGAGAGGGAGATATTTTGGATGCTTTGGCCAATACTTTAGGTGCATTTATGGGTGCAGGCCTAGTAAAATTTATGTTTTCCAAAAAAATGCCGTTAAAATGGAGCGAATAGTTGCTTTTTTGAAAAATAAATAATTAAATTAGCGAACATTAAAATATAAAATCATGGAACTTAAAAAGAATCCAAAAGCTGACTTAAGAAAAAATAGTAGCTTATATTTTGTAGCGGGACTAGCATTGGTAATGTTGTTGGTTTATGGTGCTTTGGAATGGAAAACGTATGATAAAACCAATGAATATGATACGTCTATGAACATTGATGATGATTTGGATGAAGAAGTTCCGATGACTGAACAAATTAAAACACCACCACCACCACCACCACCTGCAGCTCCTGAAATTATTGAAGTTGTTGAAGATGAGGAAGAAGTGGAAGAAACTGTTATAGAATCTACAGAGACTAGTCAAGAAGAAGAAGTAGTAGAAGTAGATGATGTAGAAGTGGAAGAAGATTTTGAAGATGTTGATGTTCCTTTTGCGGTTATTGAAAACGTACCTGTTTTTCCTGGTTGTGAAAACGCAGGAGATAAAAGAAAATGCTTTAATGAAATGATGCAAAAGCATATTCGTAAAAACTTCCGTTACCCGGAAATTGCTCAAGAAATGGGTGTGCAAGGAAGGGTTAATGTAATGTTCACTATTCAAAAAGATGGTAGTATTGGTAATATTAGATACCGTGGACCAGACAAAAACTTGGAAAAAGAAGCATTGAGAATTATTGAGAAGCTTCCAAGAATGACTCCTGGAAAACAAAGAGGTAGAGCTGTAAGGGTTCCATTTAGTATTCCAATTACCTTTAAACTACAATAGTAAGTAGATAAAGAACTTAAAAAAAATATAAATCCCGAGCTTAGCTCGGGATTTTTTATATCTGTTTGTTTGGTCAATCTAAATCGAGACCTTATTTTTTTAGACTCTTATAGAAAATCTCCAAGATTCTGTCCGAGTTTATAAACCCATTCCCATGAGTCTCGTTATACGGATTTGTGATTGATTTATTAGCCTGTACTTGCTCCAAGGTTTTTCCAGCATCAATCTCAGCTTGTACTTTGGTTTTAAGGTCTTCTAACATTATGTCATAGATTTCAAGCTCTTTTTTGTTTGATGGATTGCCATGACCTGGAATTATTTTGGTTTCATCATTGATGACCATCAGAGCTTTCTTATGCGCTTTAATATAACCGTTGGCATTACCACCACTATTTAAATCCATATATGGAAACCTTCCTGCAAAATAAGTATCCCCCATATGGATTACATTGTTATTTAAAAAATAAACCATTACATCACCATCCGTATGTGCATTGTGTACGTGAAAGACCATAATGGTCTCATCCCCATCATAAAAAGTAATATCATCAGAAAAAGTTACTTCAGGCAACATTTTGGCAAAATGCTCGGCATCTATTTTATTGTCATCCAAATCTTTCTGTAAGTTCGTTTGCATTCGTTTACGAACATTGTCATGGGCAACTACCGTGGTGTTATCTGTGTTAAAATTGGCATTACCTCCAGTGTGGTCACCATGCATATGAGTATTTAATAAAACAGAAATGGGTTTGTCTGTAATAGTTTTTATTGCCGCCTTAATTTTTTCACTTAACCTACCAAATTGGTCATCAATCATATATACATATTGCTCACCTACATAAATACCAATATTTCCTCCTTGGCCAGTAAGCATATAAACATCATCAGAAAGTTTGTCAATCTTTATGGTAACCTCATCATTCTGAGAAATACATGACGTAGTGGAAATTAAAAAAGAGAAGAAGACTAAAAGAAAGTGTTTTTTTAACATGTTATTGGTTTTAAAGGTTGATATCTAACTACTAAGATAAACATACTCATAACGTTGCACAAAAATCATTTGGGCAGTATCTTTGCATACTTATTCTAAATTGATAATGAAAACTGCGGTTGGCACGGCAAAAAATTCTACTATGACCATGACTTTTGCCGATTTTAAGGAAATTACTAAAGCAAGACTGGCCGTAAGTGTTGTTTTTTCTTCAATTGCAGGTTATTTCCTTGGAGCAACGGAGATTAATTTCTATGCAGTGCTTCTTTTGGCATTTGGTGGGTACTGTATGGTGGGTGCATCTAATGCCTATAATCAAATTATAGAGAAAGATTTGGATGCCTTAATGGATAGAACAGAGAACAGGCCTATACCTTCTGGGAGAATGTCTGTAAATTATGCTCTGACTATTGCCATAATTTTAACGGTAATGGGGGTTGTATCCCTTTATTTTCTTAACCCCAAGACGGCAATGTTCGGGGCTATTTCCATCTTTCTATATACGAGTGTGTATACACCTCTAAAAACTAAAACACCACTTTCGGTCTTTGTTGGAGCTTTCCCGGGAGCAATCCCTTTTATGTTAGGATGGGTGGCGGCTACCAATGATTTTGGCATTGAGCCTGGTACACTTTTCATGATTCAGTTTTTTTGGCAGTTCCCGCATTTTTGGGCATTGGGATGGATGCTAGACGAGGATTATAAAAAAGGAGGTTTTAAAATGCTTCCAACAGGAAAAAAAGATACAGGAACGGTGTTGCAAATTATCATGTACACAATTTGGATGATTATTATTTCCATTGTCCCAGCATTTGGATTTACTGGAAGATTGCATTTGTCTGTTGTGGCAGCAATCATTGTATTTTTAATGGGATTGGCAATGCTGGTTTTTGCTTTTCAATTGTATAATAAAAGAGATAATAAATCGGCCAGAAAGTTAATGCTGGCGAGTGTAAGTTATATTACGTTGATGCAGATTGTATATGTGATTGACAAATTTTTATAAATAAAAATTGAATGGATTTAACACAGGGAAATGAAGTAGAGAAAAACTCAAGAGCAAAGAAAATGATGCTCTGGTTTGGGATTGTCAGTTTAATTATGGCGTTTGCTGGGTGGACCAGTGCCTATATTGTAAGTAGGACAAGGGAAGATTGGATTGGCGATTTGGAACTGCCCTCTTCTTTTTTAATCAGCACAATCATTATCATTTTAAGTAGTATCACATATATGTTGGCAAAAAGGGCAACTAAGGCGGATAATGCCAAAATGTGTACTATTTGGCTACTGGTTACTTTAGGTTTGGGTATTGTTTTTATTGTTTTGCAATTTAATGGGTTTTCTCAAATGGTAGAAAATGGGTATTATTTTACCGGTCCCACCAGTAATATTAAATCATCTTACATCTTTTTAATAGCCACGGTGCATATTGCACACGTTGTGGCGGGTATAATTTCGTTGTTGGTGGTTTTGTATAATCAAGTAAAGGGGAAGTACACATCAGTTAATATGTTGGGATTAGAACTAGGGGCTAATTTTTGGCACTTTTTAGACTTACTTTGGGTGTATTTAATATTGTTTATCTATTTTGTTAAATAAGAATGGTTCTAAAGTTTAGTTTTGATGGTATTTTGACTTTTCAATAGACGAAAAAAATGTAAATTTGCTGAAATTTAATTAACACGATACGTTATATATGGATTCTACGGTTACTACGGGTACAAAGGAAGCTGTTTGGGGAGGTGGAAATAAACCATTAAATGCAAGTTACGGAAAACTCATGATGTGGTTTTTCTTGGTTTCGGATGCATTGACTTTTTCTGGTTTTATTGCGTCTTATGGTTTTTCTAGATTTAAGTTTATTGAGACTTGGCCAATTGCGGATGAGGTTTTTACTCACGTTCCTTTCTTCCACGGTAATTATCCAATGTATTATGTAGCCTTTATGACCTTTGTATTGATTATGTCTTCTGTGACGATGGTACTAGCGGTGGATGCAGGTCATAAAATGCAAAAAAATAAAGTAATCTGGTATATGTTTGCCACAATCATTGGTGGTGCTATATTCGTAGGTTCGCAGGCATGGGAGTGGGCAACTTTTATTGGTGGAGACCATGGTGCTTTAGAAACTAAAGGAGGCCGTATTCTTCAATTTGTAAAAGCTGATACTGGTGAAAGAGCTGGTTTGGCAGATTTTGCAAAAGAAATTTCAAGTGAAAGAGCTGTGCATGAAAGGAAAAATGGTATTTGGTTTTTTGACGAGGGCTCATTACCATCATATACAGTGAATGAAGTTGTAGAAGGTTTTAAAGCCGACCCTAATATTTTAATTAGAACAGAAACCATTACGGAAGAGGGCGAGAAAACACTACTGAACCGTGAACAATCTTTGGCTAAACTAAAAGATGCCAAATATGTTGTGGAAGGAGCCAATCTAATACATAATGAATATGGTAGTAGGCTTTTTGCAGACTTTTTCTTCTTCATTACAGGATTTCACGGATTTCACGTATTTTCTGGAATCGTAATCAATGTTATCATATTCTTTAATGTTATTATAGGGACCTATGAAAGAAGAGGACATTATGAAATGGTAGAAAAAGTTGGGCTATACTGGCACTTTGTGGATTTGGTTTGGGTATTTGTATTTACATTCTTCTACCTAGTTTAATAAGATAAATTATAGTTTAATAATGGCACACGAACATAAATTAGAAATTTTTAGAGGCTTATTAAAGTTTAAATCGAACGTTAGTAAAATATGGGGCGTATTAATTTTTCTTTCCATAATAACTACTGTTGAGGTGGTATTGGGTATTGTAAAGCCAAAAGCACTTACTGGAACATATGTATTGGGAATGAAACTTATCAACTGGATATTTATTATTCTAACATTGGTTAAGGCCTACTACATCGCTTGGGATTTTATGCACCTGCGAGATGAAAAAAGCGCTATGAGAAGAGCTATTGTTTGGACGCCTATTTTTCTAGTTCTTTATCTAGTATTTATACTACTGGTTGAAGCTGATTATATATATGGAGTGTTTAAGGATGGATTTGTTAAATGGAATTTCTAGAACATAATTAACATAGATAAAAGACGGTCTTTAGGCCGTCTTTTTTATTTTTGTACAATATTATTTTTATGAAAAAGACCTTTGTTTTAGTGGTGCTTTTTATACTGCCCATAGTAGCGTACCTTTTTTTTGCATCGGGTGTAAATAACTTTGGTAAATTACCCACGCTAACTGAAAATGTTATGGATGTTGCTAGCATCGATGCCAATACTACTTTTGAAAATAAAATTACGGTTCTAGGTTTTTTAGGTAGTGATATTGAACTTAAAAAAGGCAATGCTTTCAATCTAAATCAGAAAATATATAAACCTTTTTATCAATTTAATGACTTTCAATTTGTGATGGTTGTCCCAAATGGTTCTGAAAAGAAAGTTGAAGAATTAAAATCAGAATTGGGGGGGTTGGTTGATATTAGTAAATGGAAATTTGTTTTTGGTGATGAACCTCAGATTAGAAATTTATTTAATAGCTTAAAAACGGATGTGAATTTAGATGCTCAACTGGGAACTTCTTATGTGTTTATAGTTGACAAGGACAAGAATTTAAGAGGTAGAAAGAAGGATGATGATGAAAGAACTAAATATGGGTTCAATACTACATCTGTTGCAGATTTAAATAATAAAATGGAAGATGACGTTAAAATCATTTTAGCGGAATATAGATTGGCGTTGAAGAAGAATAATGCAGACAGAAATAAATAAATGAAGAAAGGTAAGTATACATATGTTTGGGTTTCTTTTGTGATTTTGATTTTCGGAATCATTTTTATACCAAGAATCATTGACAGAATCCAGAGTGGAAGCATTGTGGAGAATGACAGGATGAATTTAAAGAATTTCGCAGATGAATTATCTTACTTAATTATTGAAGGCAAAAAACGTAGAGTGCCCCAGTTTACTTTACTGAATCAGGATAGCTTAGTAATTTCTGATAAGGATTATTTAGGGAAAGTGTATGTGGCTGAATTTTTCTTTACCAGTTGTCCAACAATTTGCCCTTTGATGACCAAGAATCTGGTTGAAATTCAGAACAAATTTAAAGACGATTCTAATTTTGGAATTGCCTCTTTTACCATTAATCCAAGATATGATTCACCAAGAGTCTTAAAAGAATATGCTGAAAAATACGGCATTACAGATTTGGATTGGCATTTGTTAACTGGAGAACAAGAAATAATTTATGAGCTAGCCAATACAGGGTTCAATATTTTTGCTTCTGAAGAAGAGGATGCTCCAGGTGGTTTTGAGCATTCAGGTATGTTTGCCCTTATTGATAAAAAGGGATATATCCGTTCTAGGGTAGATGATTATGGGAATCCTATTATATATTATAGAGGAACTATTTCAGAAGCTGAAGGACAGAATGATGAAGGTGAAAAAGAACAGATATCAATCTTAAAAGAAGATATTAAAAAACTATTGCAAGAATAATATGGAGACAGACGTTTTGAAAGAAAAAAAATTCAATAAGATTATTATAGTAATTTCTATAGCTATTCCTGTGGTGGTGGGAATTCTGTTTGGGGTTAAAATCCCCAATGTTGAACCTTTAAGTTTTTTGCCTCCTATTTATGCAAGTATTAACGGGCTTACCGCTGTTATACTAATTATAGCTGTATGGGCTATAAAAAATGGGAAAAGGGAATTGCATCAAAAATTAATGGCAACCTGTATTGTACTGTCACTATTATTTTTGGTCATGTATGTTTCCTATCATATGACATCTGACCCAACACCTTTTGGTGGAGAAGGAGCAATGAAGTATTTGTATTATTTTATATTGATATCTCATATAATATTATCGATTGCCATTATTCCTTTAGTATTAAAAACGTATGCTAGAGCTTATTTAAAAAAGTTTGAAGCACATAGAAAAATAGCTAAGATCACATTTCCTATTTGGTTGTATGTCGCTATAACTGGAGTTGTAGTATATTTAATGATATCGCCATATTATATTACTTAAAGAATCATCGCCTTAAACGTAGTTGAGAAGTTTTTTTATGAAAAGTAAAATAGCATTATTACTAGTTTTATTCCTTTTAATTCCACAGTTGTCTGAGGCGCAATGCGCTATGTGCCGTGCTGTTTTGGAGAGCGAAGAAAACACATCTGCGGCTGAAGGAATTAATGATGGGATTGTTTATTTAATGGCCATTCCATACATATTAATTGCTGGTTTGTTTTTCTTTATTTATAAGAAAATGAAGGCTTAATTTTCTTTTTAACATTTTTTTTTATAAATAACTGTAACAATATGACTTACTTATAGTCTTATTAAAGTGCACTAGTGCATTTCATCAATCAATCAACACCGCTGACCAATGTTCGACATAGAAAGATGGCAGGAAATCCTTGATACTATTCGTAAAAATAAATTGCGAACTTTTCTTACGGGGCTTTCCGTAGCTTCCGGAATTTTTATTCTAGTTATTTTATTGGGTTTTGGCGAAGGGCTTCAAAATGGTATTGAGCAAGAATTTGAGCAAGATGCTGCTACAAGCGTTTGGGTGTGGCCAGGGGTGACTTCTAAAGAGTTTAAAGGATTAAATCCAGGAAGGCGTATTCAATTGCGAAACGAAAATTTTGATGCCATTGCTTCTCAGTATCATAATGAAATAGAATACCAATCCCCACGAATTTTTGTGCGTAATGTTACTGTGAATTATGGAAAAGAGGCTTTGGTTTATAGTATTCAGGGTGTGGCTGGAAATTTTCAATTTATTGAAAATGCTAAAATGTATGAAGGACGTTTTATAAACCAGCAGGATGAAAAAAATGTGGCCAAAGTGGCTATTGTTGGTAACAAGATTAAAAATGATGTCTTTACCGAAGTTGATTCTCCTGTTGGTGAATTCATCAAGATTTCAGGAATTCCATTTAAAATTATCGGGGTGTATGGTGAATACGAAGATAGGGAGGAAGAACGCATATATATTCCTATTTCTACAGCGCAAAAGGTATTTAATGGCGGGGATAGAGTAAATAATCTATCATATACTTTGCCACCTGTGGAAAATTTTGATGAAGCAGTTGCGCAGGCTACAAATTTTAAGAACAATGTAAAAAGCTATGTGCAACAGGCACATACCATTTCTCCTGACGATAATAGTGCTGTGGAGGTTTGGAGTGCTTTAGAAGAAGCTAAACGATATTATACACTAACGGGTAACATTAAAATGTTCTTTTGGTTTGTTGGTATTTGCACCATAATTGCGGGGGTAGTAGGCGTAAGCAATATTATGCTTATAGTAGTGAAAGAAAGAACACGTGAAATAGGTATTAGGAAAGCCTTGGGAGCCAAACCTTGGTCCATAGTGGGTATGATTTTACAGGAATCAGTTTTTGTAACTACGATAGCTGGTTTTACCGGACTTATTTTTAGCATGGCTTTGCTAGAAATTATTGGTCCAAATGTAGAAATAGATTATATAAAGAATCCATCAGTAAATTTTAACGTGGCATTGACAACAACATTTGTGCTGATTTTTGCGGGTGCCGTGGCTGGTTTTATTCCCGCATGGCGTGCAGCAAAAGTTCAGGTCATTGAAGCGTTACGGGATGAATAATTTTGTTATAAAAAACTAATAGCTAACAACAAAAAAGAGAAATGTTCAGTAAAGACCGCTGGAAAGAAATTTTGGAAGTACTCACCAGTAATGTGTGGCGTACCGTTTTTACGGCATTTGGTGTATGTTGGGGGATTTTTATTTTAATTATTCTTTTGGCTGCCAACAAAGGTTTTGAAAATGGTGTAAAACAAGATTTTGGAAACATCGCTACCAATACCATGTTCATGTGGACTCGTAGTACTACTAAGGCTCATGAGGGACTTCCCATGGGACGAAATTTCAATTTTAAAATTGAGGATGTACAGGCTATTCATGATAACGTACCTGATATGCGATATGTTTCTCCCAGGAATCAACTAGGAGGTTTCAACGGTAATAATAATGTAGTAAGAGGCTTAAAGGTTGGAGCTTATAATGTTTATGGGGATTATCCAGAGATTATAAATCAGGATCCCATGACTGTGACTGCAGGAAGGTTTATTAATCACAACGATATTCGTGAAAAACGAAAAGTTGCGGTTATTGGCAATGGAGTAAAAAATGACCTTTATGATAAGGATGAAGAGGTTTTAGGAACCTATATAAAAATTCAAGGAGTCAACTTTATGGTAGTAGGCACCTATAAAAAGAATAGTAGTAATGGCGGTGAAGAAGCCCAAAAAGAAATTTTTGTTCCTTTTACTTCTTTTTCCCAAGCCTTTAATAGAGGTAATAATGTGGGTTGGATGGCCATAACCGCAAATGATGAAAGCTCTATTTCTAATTTAAAAGAACGTATTGTAAGTTTAATGAAAACAAGACATAAGGTGCATCCTGATGATAAAAGAGCTATTGGGTATTTTGATCTATATGAGCAATTTAATAGGGTAGAAACACTTTTTACTGCTTTAAATTGGGTAGCTTATCTGGTTGGTATCATGGTATTGATTTCAGGAATAATTGGTGTCAGCAATATTATGTTGATTGTGGTCAAAGAACGTACAAAGGAAATAGGAATTAGACGGGCATTGGGAGAAGACCCATGGTCCATTAAAAAACAAATTCTAATGGAATCTATTTTCCTAACAGTCATTTCGGGCATGGCAGGAATTATTTTAGGTGCACTATTTATTTATGCTGTAAATGCACTGTTAGATGCTAGTGGCCCTGTAGATATGTTTATGAGTCCAAGCGTAAGCTTAAATGTGGCTGTTGGGGCCATGACAATATTAATGATTTCAGGATTGTTGGCTGGTTTTATCCCGGCAAACAGTGCTATAAAAGTCCGCCCTATTGAAGCACTTAGAACAGAATAAAAAATCAATCAAAATAAATCAACAAAAATGAAAAAAAGAACAACTATAATTATTTTGCTTTTACTGGTAATCGTTTTTTCCGGTGCTATGTATTATCTCTATCAAAAAAACAATGAGGACCCAGTGGTTTATGAAACCGAAACCGCAAGTACTCAAACAATTATTAAAAAAACTGTGGCCACGGGGAGTATCCTACCTCTAGAAGAGGTACTTATTAAGCCAAATATATCCGGAGTCATTGAAGAGATTTATGTTGAAGGAGGGGATTACATAAAATCTGGTGATTTGTTGGCTAAAATAAAAGTGGTGCCCAATTTAAATGCATTGAACAATGCTAAAAATGCTATAGATGAGTCAAAAATTGCTTTGGATGACCAAGTGCGTAACTACGAACGTCAAAAAAATCTTTTTGAGAAAGGCGTAATTTCTAAAGTGGATTTAGAACGTGCTCAAGTAAGTTATGACCAAGCACGGCAGGCTTATGGTGCAGCTAATAAAAATTATGATATTGTAAAGACTGGTACAACAAGAGGATATGGGAATGCAGCAAATACTTTAATACGTTCTACTGTAAGTGGTATGGTGTTGGAAGTGCCTGTTGAAGTTGGAAATCAGGTAATAGAGAGTAACACCTTTAATGAAGGGACAACTATTGCTGCCATTGCAGATGTGGATAAAATGATTTTTGAAGGGAAAGTAGATGAATCAGAAGTAGGAAAAATAAAAGAAAACCTTCCTCTGGAAATTACAGTGGGTGCCATTGAAAATAAGGTTTTTGATGCGGTATTGGATTATATCGCACCAAAAGGAAAAGAGGAGAATGGAGCTATCCAATTTGAAATAAAAGGAACTCTTAAGAAACAGGATACTGTATTTATTAGAGCAGGCCTTAGTGCTAATGCCTCAATTATTTTAGCTAGAGCAGATAGCGTTATGGCAGTAAAGGAAGCTTTGGTACAGTTTGATAAAGACACCAAAAAACCATTTGTAGAAATCGAAAATGGAAACCAGCAGTTTGATCGTAAGGATATAGAATTGGGTATTAGTGATGGTATCCATGTAGAAGTAAAATCGGGGATTAATTCTGATGACAAAATAAAGGTTTGGAATGAGGTAAAACAAGATGAATTTGCCAATTAAAAACTTTTAACAAATATTTTCACATTTTATTGTAACATTTTAACAACTTGCAAGTCCTATTAGCAGGATTAATAGAATCAACAAACAAAACTGACCATGATTGAAATAAAAGATCTTCATAAATCCTATAAAATGGGAAGCAATTCCCTTCATGTTTTAAAAGGAATCAATTTCTCGGTTGAAGAAGGAGAATTGGTAGCCATTATGGGTTCATCAGGTTCTGGTAAATCTACTTTATTAAATATTTTGGGAATGTTGGATAATTCCGATTCTGGAGAATATATTTTGGATGGGGTTCCTATTAAAAATTTAAATGAGACTAAAGCAGCTCAATACCGCAATAAATTTTTGGGTTTTGTTTTTCAATCTTTCAATTTAATAAACTACAAAAGTGCATTAGAGAATGTAGCACTGCCGCTTTATTATCAAAAAGTTGGTAGAAAGGAGCGTTTGGAAAAATCTTTAAAATACTTAGAACAGGTTGGTTTAAAAGAATGGGCAGAGCATTTGCCAAGTGAATTATCTGGAGGTCAAAAACAGCGTGTGGCTATTGCTAGGGCTATGGCCGCAGAGCCTAAAGTATTGTTGGCAGATGAGCCAACAGGAGCTTTGGATAGTACAACATCTTATGAGGTGATGGATTTAATCCAAAAAATTAACGATCAAGGAAATACCATTTTAATAGTAACACACGAACCGGACATAGCAGATATGTGTAAACGTATTGTGCATTTAAAAGATGGGGTTATTATTGAAGATAAAAAAATAAAGCAAGTAAGAGCTGAGCAATATGTTTGATAGGGACATTTGGCAAGAAATATTTCATAGTATTAAGAACAACAAGTTAAGAACGTTCTTGACTGGTTTTTCTGTAGGCTGGGGTATTTTTATTTTGGTGTTATTATTAGCTTCGGTTAATGGCATGCAGAACGGTTTTACAAGACAGTTTAGTGATGATGCAACTAATTCTATTTTTATTAGAGCGGGAGTTACTTCTATCGCTTATGGTGGTTTTGAAGCAGGTAGAAGGGTTCAGTTGAGAAATGAGGATATAGAATATATAAAAAGGAGCTTTCCTAATGATATAGAATATATAAGCCCAAGAATATTTCAAGGAGTTTCTGCTCGTTATAAAAGTGAAACAGGAAGCTATAGTGTACAGGGAGTATATCCAGATTTTCAAATGATAGAAAAAACCTTGGTAAACAAGGGCAGATATATTAATCAAAATGATCTTTATAATGCTTCTAAAGTTGCCGTTATAGGGAGAAAAGTGGCAGAAGACTTATTTAAAGATGTTGATCCAATTGGAAAGTTTGCGGAATTTAACGGACTGCCTTTTAGGGTAATAGGTGTCTTTACAGACGATGGTGATGATAATGCAGAAAGAGGTATTTATGCTCCCATAAGCACTTTTCAGCTTATGTATGGGCAAAATGATGAGATAAACCAAATTGCGTTGACCTATAATCCTAGCTATAATTTAACAGAAGCGCTTGGATTTTCAGGACGATTGGAAGATGTATTTAAGCGAAAATTTAAGGTTGCACCACAGGACCAAGGTGGTATACGTATTTTTAATTATGCAGAGGTTTTTGAAGATATTAGCAATTTTACGGGAGGTTTGGATGTAGCAGTTATCATTGTTGGGCTTCTTATATTACTGGCTGGTATTGTAGGTATTGGAAATATTATGGTCTTTATAATAAAGGAGCGTACAAAGGAAATTGGAGTAAGAAAAGCTTTGGGAGCTGAACCTTGGCAGATTATCAAACTGGTTCTTTTTGAATCGATTTTCATTACGGCATTGTCTGGTTTTATTGGTTTGGCAATAGCAACGGGTCTTTTAGCGATTATTGGACCAAACATTCAAACAGATGCTTTTGCAAACCCATCAGTTGGAATGTCCACAGTGGTTACAGCAACAATTATATTGGTTGTAGCAGGAGTTTTGGCAGGGTTGATACCAGCAATGAAGGCAGCAAAAGTAAGACCAATAGTAGCATTAAGCGATAAATAATATGTGGTTATTTGATAAAGATTTATGGACAGAAATTTTTGCCTCCTTGGGCAAGAACTTATTTAGGACGTTTTTGACCATGCTGGGAGTAATTATTGCCATGGTAATTTTAGTGCTATTGCTTGGGGGGTCTAATGGAATGAGCAATGGATTTAATAAAATCTTTGCAGGTACGGCATCCAATAGTCTTTTTGTTTGGAGCCAACGCACTTCCGAGCCTTATAAGGGATTTGAACGAGGGCGTAGGATTCAGTTTAAATTGGAGGATGCAGGTATTCTAAAGGAACAAATTAAAGAAATAGAGGTTTTGGCTCCGCGTATAGAGTTAGGAAATCATAGAGGGGTGGTAACCGTCTATCGTAATGGGAGGACCAGTGGATCATCTGTTTATGGAGATTATCCCAATATTGATGATATCATGAAAAAAAAGCTTGTTGAAGGGCGCTTTTTGAATGAGAATGACATGGAAGGTTCTAAAAAAGTCTGTGTCATTGGTGAGGAAACCTACAAACTACTTTTTGATAAAGAAGAAAATGCTATAGGGAAAGATGTTCGCATAAACGGTGTTTTTTTCAATATTGTAGGAATATATAAGCCTAATCAGAATATTAATATTGATGGGGAGAATTCGGTATATATCCCATTTTCTACATTTCAAAAGGCCTTTGGTTCTGGAGATAGAATGGGCTGGATGGCCATTTCAGTTGAAGCAGATACCCAAGTGGCAGTTGTTGAAAGTAAAATTAAACGATTACTTAAAAATAAATATGACATCAATCCCATTGATGAAAGAGCCATAGGAAGTTTTGACCTATCCGAGGTATTTAATAATATTTCTGCTTTTACTGGAGTGCTAAAGGGTGTCTCTTTCTTTGTGGGCATATTGACCTTACTGGCAGGTGTAATTGCCATTAGTAATATTTTATTGATTACGGTAAAAGAGCGTACAAAAGAAATTGGGGTTAGAAGAGCCCTGGGAGCTACACCACGAGTTGTTAAAAGACAAATTATTTTGGAATCCATTATGATTACGGTATTTGCTGGTTTGATAGGATTTTCAATTGCCGTGGGTATTTTAGAAGTAGTAAATGGAATGATAGGTGAAAACAGCGACGCCCCATTTTATAATTTAATGGTGAATATCCCTCAATTTGTGGTTTCATTTACCCTTATGGTAGGTTTAAGCGTATTGATAGGATTGATTCCTGCAAATAGAGCCGTACGAATAAAACCAATAGAAGCATTACGAGAAGAATAATAGAAATAACTAACAATCAAAGAATAGAATAATGAATAAATATGTAAAATACGGACTTATAGGTCTTGGTGTTATTGCAATTTTAGCAGCAACTGTGGCTTTCTTAAAAAGAAACAGTACTCCACTAGAAGTATATAAAACTGAAGAAGTTACCAAAAGGGATATTGTTAATAAAGTCGTCGTTACAGGTAAAGTTATTCCAGAAGATGAAATTGAGATAAAACCACAAATATCTGGTATTATTGAGAAGATTTATTTAGAAGAAGGAACACATGTAAATGCGGGGGATTTAATTGCAGTTATCAAAGTGGTCCCTAATGAGCAGTCCTTGAACCAGGCAAGTGGGCGTGTAAGAAATGCTGAGTTGGCATTGAACAATACCAAAATAGAGTTTGATAGAAATAAAGCACTTTTTGACAAAGGGGTTATTTCTAGTCAAGATTTTAACAGTCTGCAATTGTCTTATAATCAGGCAGAACAGGAATTAAAAAACGCGAGAGCAGATTACCAAATAATTAGAAGGGGTTCCGCAGGAGGGTCTTCTAGTGCCAATACCAATATTAGAGCAACAGTTACGGGAACATTGTTGGAGATTCCAGTTGAGGAAGGGGATCAAGTAATACAAAGTAACAATTTTAATGACGGTACCACTATTGCCACAATTGCAGATATGTCCAAGATGATTTTTGAGGGAGAAGTGGATGAAGCTGAGGTTGGGAAATTGAAAGTGGGTATGCCATTAGAAATAAGTATGGGAGCTTTGGAAGATGAAAAATTCAATGCCAATTTAAAATTTATTGCACCTAAAGGAGTAGAAGAAGAAGGTGCCGTACAATTTAAGATTGAAGGAGACCTTGTTGTGAGTGATACTACTAACGTACGAGCAGGGTATAGTGCAAATGCAGCAATTGTTTTGGAAGAGAAAAAAGATGTTCTCTCAATTAAGGAAGCCTTGTTGCAATTTGACAAAGAAACTAATAAACCATACGTAGAAGTTGAGACTGGAGAAAACAAGTTTGAAAAGAAAGAATTGGAATTGGGAGTTAGTGATGGTATTGATGTGGAAATTATATCTGGAATAGATGAGAATGCCAAAATAAAAGTATGGAATAGATTAGAGGCTGCAAGTGAGGGTGGTCCAAATGGTAATTAAAATCTGTTGAAATTAAATCAAAAAACGAATCAAGGAACCAATTATTTATCATTGGTTAAAAAAACGAATAACATGAAAGTAAAAATTACGGTGCTACTTGTACTCTTTTCAATTGTGATAAGTGCCCAGCAAAGAAAATGGACCTTGGAAGAGTGTGTAATGTATGCGGTGGATAATAATCTAACTATTGAACAATTTGAGCTGGATTTAGAAAATGCGCAAATAGACCAATCGGACGCATTGGGGAATTTCCTTCCTAATCTAAATGGGCAGGTAAGTGGATCAGCAAGTACAGGGCTTTCTTTTGACCCTACAAATAATGAACCAGTTACCACTACCATTTTTTCTGCATCAGGAAATTTTACATCTTCTGTAACATTGTTTGATGGGTTAAGAAATGTACATAGAATGAATAGGGCCAAATTGAATGCTATTGCCAATCAGTATAGATTGGATGATTTAAAGGATGACATTCGTTTAATGGTGGCCAATGCCTATTTAAACGTGTTGTCCAACAAAGAATCATTAAAAGTCTTTAAGGCGCAATATGCCGTTACGGAACAAGATTTAAATAAAACCAAGGAGTTGGTAGAATCTGGCGTTGTGCCAAGAGGTGATTTATTGGAAATTGAAGCCACCGCTGCCAATCAGGAGCAGCAAATAGTTAATGGAGAGAACTTAGTTTTAATCTCAAGAATAAATTTGGCACAATTACTTCAAATAACAGATTATGATAATTTTGATATTGCAGATGAGGAATTCAACATTCCACCATCCAATATTTTGGACAATTCGGCAAAAGTAATTTTTGACAAGGCCCTTACATTTAGGAATGATATTAAATTGTCCATGTCTCAAGTAGATTTGGCAGAAAAGGATCTAGATATTTCAAAAGGAGCTGTATATCCAACTTTGGCGGCTTTCTTCAACTATAATACTAGATATTCTGATCAAAATTTTGACCCCATAACGTTAGATGTAATAGGTTTTAAAGATCAATTATGGATTAATGATGGAATCTCTTATGGAGCTCAAATGAACATTCCCATTTTTAATGGTTTTAGTACAAGGAACAATATTAAACGCTCCAAAATAAATGTTGAAAAGGCAAAATTACAATTGGAGCAGGACAAATTGGATTTAGAAACAAATATTAACCAAGCATATGTAGATGTTAAAGCATTTTTTAAAGCTTATGAAGCTGCTGAAAAGACATTGGAAGCAAGACGTTTGGCTTATCAATACTCCAAAGAACGCTTTGATGTGGGTCTTATGAATTCCTTTGATTTTAGCCAAGCACAAGCTAGAGTGGACAATGCTGAAGCTGAGGTGATAAGAACTAAATACAATTATATTTTTAGATTAAAAGTGTTGGAATTCTATTTTGGGCTTCCAATTGTATTGAACTAAAGTATATTTGTAGCCATTATGGCTATTATACTTAATTTAGAAACCGCAACAACAAATTGTTCTGTTTGCATTGCAAAAGACGGAAGAATAGTACTGCTTAAAGAATACAATGGTGCCGGTTTCTCCCATTCAGAAAAATTACATGTATTTATAAAGGAAGCCTTGGAAGAGGCTTCCTTATCTTTTGACCAATTGGATGCCGTTGCTGTAAGTAAAGGTCCAGGCTCCTATACAGGTCTTAGGATAGGTGTTTCTGCAGCCAAGGGATTGTGCTTTTCTTTAGATATACCTTTATTATCAATCCCAACATTAGAAAGTATGACACATCAGGCAAAATGGAACAAAGATGGAGTTATAATACCTGTTTTAGACGCCAGAAGAATGGAAGTGTACTCACAGGTCTTTGATTCCAACTATAATGAAATTAGGGAAACCAAAGCCGAAATTATTGATGAAACTTCCTTTACAGAATTTGCTAAAAAAGGAAAAGTTTTACTAGTTGGTAGTGGAGCAGAAAAATGCATGGAAGTATTAAGACACCCAAATTTTAGTTTTGATAGTTCCGTTGTGCCTTCTGCTAAAGAAATGGCCTTATTATCATATAATAAAATGAAAGTAGGCAACTTTGAAAGTGTTGCCTACTTTGAACCATACTACTTAAAGGATTTTATTTTAATGAAAAAGAAAATTTAATTTATTTTAAAGTGCATTATATTGGTTAATAACCATTAGGGCATCTTTTTCATTTTTTACATTAAGACGATTTTTTGCTATATAAGTGTCCAACAAAAATGCTTTGTCGTTCAAATATTTTAATAATTGTCTTTTTGTAAGTTTAATGTTTTTGGCATTATCATTTTTAGCAATGAAATATAATTCTTTCTCTTTGAACCTAGGAAGATAATCTCCACTAGAGCTAGCTCTAATATATACTTTAGTAGGTTTTTTATACAAAACTACTTTTCCTTTATTTATTGGTTTTAGATAGGCAAGACTTTCTTTTTCTCCATCAAAATATTTTTTTACTACATAAGTGTCATTATCTATAACTACTTTTAAATGTTCTTTTTTTGGCAATAGACCCATTTTTCCATAGTTGTCCAATACTTCAATTTCATTTGTATAAGAGTTAAACCTCATAATAAAAGATTTGACTTCTTTACCATGAATATAAATTTTTCCTACTTGATAACCATCTGTTAAATATGGATTTCCTATTGTTCCAGGGTAGTCAGAGTTAAAAAAATGGCTATAATAAGTCATTGACGAACCACTTGGAGGAGTGATATTAAGTGCATAATCTTGTCCAAAAGTAAGACAGGAAGTAAAAAGGAGTAAAAGGAAAATGTTTTTCATAATGTTGAGATTTAATACAAATTAATGATTTATAGTTACTTGCGAAATTTTGTAAAGGGAACTTTTTTTATTTTTAATTAATTTCATTCTAAAGAATCATAATATTCCAATAATGCTATGACCTCTTCTTTGGTCTTCAATTTCAGCTTGTTTTTTTTGATATGACTCCTCAGTTCTGTGAACTTATCTTCAATAACAAAGGGGACATCCCTTTTGTTGAGTTCCACTTTTTTTGCAGGTATGCTCTCCCTTTTTATATAATAGGAAAGCTCATTAATAAATTCTGGTGGAGAAAAAGGCTCATATCCATGATCTGGATTGTCATATTTACTTACCTTTTTACTAGCTTTACTATAAAGGGCGGTTTTTCCATCACTTAGCTGTACAAAATAACCAGATTTGGGTTCTCCACGCTCCAAAAAATCAAGATACTGATACCTTTTATTGTCCAAAATAACCTCAATACTATAATTCTTTGCCAGAAAAACTTGTTTGTTGGTTTCGTCCAAAACCTCAAAACGATCTCGATAAATGTTATATCTCATTAAGGATTCTGTTTCAGACTTACCATTGAATATTATTTTTCCCAGTTTAAATGTTTTATCTAAATAAGGCGTTCCCTTCACCACATATTGGAGAACTGGAGTCATATCACTTCTGTCCTGTCCATTAACAGAAAAACTTACTTTAACTACATCGTCTTTGGCTTGGCCGTATATAAAGGACAAAGAGAACAGAAAAAGGAAAAATATAATTTGTTTCATAAGTGGTTGATATTAGGTTTGGTATGTAAATTACAAACTTTTATAAAACCACAAAAACTATGCCTAAGAGTGAACAACTCTCTGTGGAAAGGGGATTTCTATGCCAGCATCATCAAAACGGTATTTTAATTCTTCCAGGACATGGAAATGAGCTGCCCAAAAAACATCATTGTTTGCCCAAAAGCGCAAAGTCAAATTTACAGAGCTATCTGCCAATTCCCCTACATAGACTTCAGGGGGAGGTTCAGTAAGGATATTTTCATTGTCAGCACATATTTTTAGAAGTATGTCCTTTGCGGTTTTAATATTGGAACCATACCCAATGCCAACATCAATTTTATCTCTACGAGTATTCTCAGTATCATAATTAATAATGTTATTGTTGGATAATTGACCGTTGGGAATAATTGCCACCTGATTACCAAAAGTATTAAGCTTGGTAGTAAATATGGATATTTCTTTTACAACCCCATCCACTCCTTGAGCAGAAATAAAATCACCCACTTTAAAGGGTTTAAAAAGAAGAATAAGGACTCCACCCGCAAAATTAGCCAAAGAGCCTTGTAAGGCTAAACCAATAGCTAAACCGGCCGCCCCAACCATGGCAACAAGGGATGAGGATTTTACTCCTAACTGAGTAATAACCAATACAAACAATACTATTTTTAAAGAGATTTTAATAAAGCTCTGTGTAAAGGACTCTAGAGTTTCATCATATTCTTTAACCTGAAAGAATCTATGTGTCATCCTAGTAATAAATTTGATAATCCAAAGACCCAAAACAAGAATCAATATTGCTATTATTAGGTTTGGCACAAATTCCCATACCCAATTCATGATTTTATCAATAATTTCTTGATAATCAGTAAGTTCTTCCATGCTATTAGATTTGATATATACAAACATAAAAAAAGCGCCCAAAAGGACGCTTATTCAATCTTTAATTTAGAGGATTATTTTACCTCAAATGTAATTTTCACATTGACTCTAAAATCAGTTATTTCTCCATCATCCACACTTGCACTCTGGTCTTGAACATAAACAGACTTAATATGTTTTACAGACTTTGATGCATGTGCTACTGCTTTTTTTGTGGCATCTTCCCAACTTTTTTCGGAATTTGCCAATACTTCTATTACTTTTAATACTGCCATAATTAGTGTTTTATAATTTGTATCAAGGTAACAAAATCAACCATTTAAAGCAACAACTTCCCTTACTTTATCACCCATCATATTTTTAAGCATATTCTCTATTCCATTTTTTAAGGTGAAAGTAGAAGATGGGCAACCACTACAAGCTCCCTGTAATATTACCTTAACAGTTCTACTTTCTTCTTCATAAGATTCAAACATAATATTCCCTCCATCACTTGCCACGGCAGGTTTTACATATTCTTCTAAAATGGAAATTATTTCTTTAGAGGTATCATCTAAATTTGTATCATTTATTTGATTAATAGGGGCGTCATTCTTTACTTGAGATATGCTGTCGGCTGATACAACTTCTTTGCCATCCATTAGGAAATTCCTAATTAATTCGCGAAGCTCTGAAGTGATTTCATTCCAATCCGCAACATCATATTTGTTTATGGAAACATAATTTTCATCAAAGAAAACTTCTTTCACAAAGGGTAAAAGAAAAAGTTCCTTTGCCAAATGGGACTCCTTAGCCTCATCTATATTCTTAAATTCAAATGTTGATGGTACAATTCTTTTGTTGGTTACAAACTTCATTACTGCAGGATTGGGGGTAACCTCTGCGTACACCGTAATGGCCATTTTTTTAGGAGTTTCGCTCTCTAGTATAATTGGACTACCTGAGTTTAGGTACTCTACTAGTTGTTGAGCAACTTCATCTTTCACATCATCCCACGCTATAATATCAAAACGCTCTAGGGCTATAAAATTCCCAGAAATATATACAGTTTTAATAAATGGGAGGTGAAATAATTCTTGAGCCAGAGGTGAATTTTTGGCTTCATCTATATTTTTAAATTCGTAATTATTGCTTTTGCTTAGTATTTGATTGGTTTCAAACTTTAATATGGTGGGTTTATTGGTCTTAATAACTGTGATAGAATAATCCTTCATCATTTTGATTTTGTACAAAAATACAACCATTTTGCATGTTAAACCATACATAATAATGTTAGCTTTAGTCCGTTATACTATATATTTGAACTGCATAGCAACCATACCCTGCCCTCAATGAAACATTTTCTATTGATTTTAATTTCTTTCTTGACATTTTCTACGTCTAGTATAGCTCAAGAAGGAATTCCTGTATATTTTGATTATTTGTCGGACAACTATTATTTAGTACACCCATCCATGGCAGGTATTGGCGAAGGAGGAAAAATTAGATTAACAGCTAGAAAACAGTGGTTTAGTGTAGATGAGGCACCAAGCTTGCAGACTTTTAATGGTCATTTTAGAGTTGGTGAAAGTAGTGGTATTGGAGGTATAATTTTTAACGATGCAAATGGATATCATTCACAAACTGGTTTAAAATTAACATATGCTCACCACCTTAGGTTTTCAAGGGACATAAGAAATTTAAATCAATTATCTTTTGGTTTAAGTGTAGGTACAATGCTAAGTAGTTTGGATGAAACTGAGTTTAGATCGGTAATTCCAGATCCAGTTGTTACTGGAGTAAAAAATACTGTTGCATATTTTAATATGGATTTGGGTATGTCATATAATTTTATGGAATTCTATGCGCATGCTACCGTACTTAATTTATTGGGAACTGGTCGGGACCTTTATACAGCAATTGAATTTGATAACCTAAGAAGGTATTTGCTTTCTGTTGGATATGTTTTTGGCAGGAATGAATGGCAGATTGAGCCTTCGGTACTTTTTCAATTGACAGATTTTACTAAGGAAAAAACGATAGATATTAATGCAAAGGTATATAGAGATGTAAGTTTTGGAAAAGTATGGGGAGGACTTTCCTATAGAAGAAGTTTTGATGGAGCCCAGTTCCAAACCAATGGGACTTTTGGTGAGCAACGTTTGCAATTGTTTACACCTATTATAGGGGTTAATATTAATGACTTTATGTTTTCCTATAACTACTCATATCAATCTGGTGATATCCGATTGGATGATGGGGGATTTCATCAAATTACTTTGGGATATAACTTTGGACAGGTTACTGAGGATAAGTACGATTGTAATTGTCCAGCGGTAAATTATTAGTAAAATAAAAAGGCCATCAATTTCTTGATGACCCTTTCCCAACATCCAAACAAACTAAAATTATTCCCAAACGTAATTTTTCTTCTCAGCCTGTTTCATTATAGCATTTAACATGGCATTTTCTAATTCTCCTTTTGCATCTTCTTTTTGATTTTCTGCAATATATGCTTCACGCTTTGCATTTAATTCCTGAATTTCTTTCTGAATTTTTGAGCGCTCACTCTTTTTCTCTTCAACAAAAATTGCAATTTCAGTTTCTGATTTTCCCTTTAATTCTGTCGGAAGTTCATCATCTTTTATTTCAGATAAATTAACCGCTTTATCTTCTACAGCATCCACTAGGTCCCAAGAAGAGTTGTTATACATTCTAGAACTTTTACTAACAGCCCTTTTAACTGCAACAGCTTCTTCTAGTTCATATGCATTGGAATCTTGCTCTGCTTGGATAGCCATTTTTGATGCCCCAGCAGCTCCATAAGAAACATAGGTTCTATTTAATCTTCCATTTAGTTTTATAATAATATCATCATAAGGAGTATCAATATGCACCACTTGTCTGTTATGGTTAATTGCCATATACTCACCACCTGTTAATACAGCTCCATTTTTCCATTTGGTATTTATACCTTCTTCATAGTTGCCACAAAAAATGGTATTTACTACAATGTCCTTTTCTTTAGCATTGGTAACAGCCTCTTTGTAGTTTAACTTTCCTTGTGTAAAAGGCTCATTTCCTGCAATGAAAATCATTTTAAGGTTATCTGGATTTTTGCCCCATTCCAATTGTTTTAAAGATGTATGGATTACTTCCCCACAGTATTCTTCTCCACCATTTGTGGTTAAAGAAAAAAGCTTTTCTGAGATTTCATCCAAATCACTACTAAAGTTTAGTACTTGCTGTATGTATCCTTCTCTAGCTGAAAGTGCATCGTTCCCATATTGATATAGGGCAATTTCAAGATTTGGCCTTTCATTATTTCCACATTTTGCATGTGTAAACTTGTTTACTATATCCCATAATTGAGCTTTTGCTTGGTTTATGAGACCGTCCATACTATTGCTGGTATCTAATAGTAGGGCAATTTTAACTTTGTTATTGGATACCTTTTCCTTTGGCACAATTGCCTGTGCAACAATAGGATTGTGTTCTTTCTTTTTTGTTTTTAACTCACATCCATACATTGTGCTTATTGATAAACACATGATGCCAATTCCTAAAGTAGTTTTTAATGCTTTCATTTTTTAATTGATTTAAAATTATGGGATAAAAGTATTTCCAAAGTATTTCTAAAAAAATGAGTAATGAGGGATTTGGTCTTTTGAATGAGTAAACACCTCTTTTGATTGAATAAAGTCTTAAAAAGGTAGGTTTTTAGATAGGTTAAACTGTTTTTGGCATTTTTTAATATGGTTTAAAACACCTAAGTTTATCCTATCTAATGGAATTAAATGCAAAGAGCAACCTACATATTTGTTTTATTTTTATTGACTTTTTCTAATGTTGTTTCCCAGGATTTTCAAAATAAAACTGTATTTGAAATCAAGGGTTCGGTAAAGGGGAAAGATAGCTTTACACCTATTTCTGGTGTTGAAGTTACCGCCAGTTCTGGAGCTTATACTACAACGGATGGTTTGGGCGAATTTAAAATTAAAGTATCAATTGGTGATGAATTGGTTATTCGAAGTCCTGAGCTGGAAACTGTTTATTATAGAGTAAAAAGTGATGAAGATGTAGCTGTTTTGGTAGAAGGTTACGGTTCTGGGGAATCCAAGACTAAAATAGAAAGAAAGAAAGCTACATCCCATCAAACCTATTTAGATTCTGCTAATTTTTACAAGAAAAAGGATATAGGTAAGAGTATTGATTTTATCACCCAATCCATCTCGTCATTGGGAAAAAGGGCTAATAAGAAGCAATTGGCAGAAGCCCTAACGGCTTTGGGGGAGGTATATCAATACCATAAACAGTACGATTTGGCCATATCAAATTATAAAGATGCGTTAGATGCTCAAAAATTAGTAAGTACAGCTTTGCTTCTTGGTAATGTGTATTTGTTGAATGGAGATTATAAAAATGCTGAAGATACTTTTCTTCCACTGGTAGATGTTAAGAGTATGATACCTTTTCAAAGAGTACAACTATATGAAGGACTGGGTGATACATATAAAAACCTAGGCGATGTCAATAAGTCTGTTTCTTTTTATAATGAAGGGCTTGCTATTGCCAAAAAGAATCAAATTGAGCCTAAAGTAACAGACCTTAATTCTAAAATTGCTGATGCCTATGCAAGTGCTAACCGTAAAGTGGAGGCAGAAGGATATTACAATCAATCATTAAGTCTGGCAAAAAAAGAAGCGCCACAACGTTCTGTAAGGGAAAAAGAAAAAGTGGCAGATTTTTATAATAGTACCAATCAATATTCTGATGAGATAGAACTTAGGAAAGAGAATTTACAAGAATTGGAATTACTTTCTGCTCCTGTTACAAAGATAGATGGGCTTAACATAAGTTCAGATTCAATTACCACACAGCGCATAAATTATAAAATAGCCAATGCCTATATTTCTCAAAATCAGTATGATGAAGCAATTCCTTATCTAAAAAAAAGTATTGTGGAAGCAGATAGGGGTGATGATTTAATTGTACAAAAGGATGCTACCAGAAAATTATCTGAAGTGTACAGACAACAAGGAGATTTTACCAAAGCACTGGAAACCTATCAAAAATATGCGGCAGTGGTGGATACGCTTTATGTGCGTAAAGAGCAAGAGATTTCTAGAGCAGCACGCTTTAATAATGAAATTGCTTTAAGACAAAGCCGAATTGCTGGGTTGGAGCAAGAACGAGAACTTTCACAAAGCAAGTACGATTTGGCACTAACATCTCAACAATTGACACAAGAAAGATATAAAAGACAAAATTGGATTATCTACTCCTTAGTTTTGGGGTTAATATTGTTGGGTCTTTCTACCTTCTTTTATTATAGGAGCAACAAGCAACAAAAATTAGCTAATAATCTATTGGCATTAAAATCTCTGCGTTCGCAAATGAACCCGCATTTTATTTTTAATGCATTGAACTCGGTAAACAATTATATTGCAAAAAGCGATGAACGAAGTGCTAATAGGTATTTAAGTGAGTTTTCAACCTTAATGCGTTCTGTGCTAGAAAATTCTGAAGAAGATTTTATTCCCCTTTCCAAAGAGCTAGAGCTATTGGAACTTTATGTAAAATTGGAACACTCTCGTTTTCCAGACAAATTTGATTATGAGATAGAATTGGATGAAAATATAGATGTTGATGCTTTTCAAATTCCTCCCATGCTATTGCAACCATATATAGAAAATGCTATTTGGCATGGTTTGCGATACAAAGAGGAAAAAGGGTTCTTAAAGATCAGTTTAAATCAAAAGAATGGTGAAATTGTTGAAATTGCAATCATGGATAACGGAATTGGAAGAAAGAAATCAGCAGAATTAAAAACATCAAATCAAAAAAAGCAAAAGTCCAAGGGAATGGGAAATATTAGAAAAAGAATAGCCATTTTAAACGATATGTATAAGGACAAGGTAGATGTGTCAATTTCGGATTTAACAAATAAGATGGGAACCAAGGTAATATTGACATTAAAGAAAGATTAATGAAGTTAAATGCAATCATAGTTGAAGACGAAGCAAGTAGCCGAGAAATTTTAAGAAATTATCTGGCTAAATATTGTGCAGATGTTACTTTATTGGGTGAGGCTGCTACTATAAAAGAAGGAGTTTCCCTAATTGAAGGGACCCAGCCAGATATGGTTTTTTTAGATGTGGAAATGCCTTTTGGGAATGCGTTTGACCTTTTGGATAAAGTACCCAATCGTACTTTTGAAACTGTTTTTGTGACCGCATACAATCAATACGCCATGGATGCGCTAAACAACCATGCAGCATATTATTTAATGAAACCAATAAATATAGATGAGCTGGTAAAAGCTGTAGATTATGTTTCGCTGATAAAGGAAAGAGAGAATGCTTTGGAAGGAAAAATTTTGAAACCAAGACTAAGTAAGGTTGATGGTAAAATCACTTTACCGCAACAGGATGGATTTCAGGTTTTAAATGTTGCTGATATTTTATATTGCAAGGCAGATGACAATTACACAGAGATTTATCTGGAAAACAAAAAAATATTGGTTAGTAAAACATTAAAATATTTTGAAGATGCATTGTTCGAGTTTTCCTTTGCACGAATTCATAAATCCTATTTGGTCAATGTAAATGAAGTTGTAAAATACAGAAAAGGAAAGGGAGGTAGCGTAGTGATATCGACTGGAAAAGAATTATTGGTCTCTGCTTCTAAAAAGAAAAATCTATTGGCTTATTTTGAATGAAATAAACATAATGATGACACATTGAGCAAGATTAAGATATTCATTTAATATTAATGAAGTATGATAATTAAATCTGTAAACGGAAAATCACCTCAAATAGGAGAAGATTGTTTTATAGCTGAAAATGCCACCATTGTTGGAGAGGTAAGTATGGGAAAACAATGCAGTGTATGGTTTAATGCTGTAATTAGAGGTGATGTTCATTTTATTAAAATGGGCAATAAAGTAAATGTGCAAGACGGTGCTGTGATACATTGTACATATCAAAAATCCCCAACAACTATCGGAAACAATGTTTCGATTGGTCATAATGCTATTGTACATGGCTGTACCATAAAGGACAACGTGCTCGTTGGTATGGGAAGTATCGTTATGGATGATTGTATCATAGAAAGCAATAGTATTATTGCTGCTGGCGCAGTGGTTACAAAAGGAACATTGGTGCCATCGGGAACAATATTTGCTGGAATGCCAGCAAAGAAAATTAAAGATATAAGCCCAGAATTAAGTTCTGGAGAGATTGATAGAATTGCAAATAATTATGTGAAGTATTCCAGTTGGTTTAAAGAAGATTAGGAATCAAAGTCTAATAATTGCTATTTTTGCCATCCAAAATAATAAAAGAATGAACGCATATATTTTTCCGGGCCAAGGGGCTCAATTTGTTGGAATGGGATTAGACTTATATGAAAGGTATCCATTAGCCCAGGAACTTTTTGAGCAGGCGAATGAAATTCTAGGTTTTCCTATTACAGATATTATGTTTGAAGGAACGCCAGAAAATTTAAAACAAACCAAAGTTACCCAGCCAGCGATTTTTTTGCATTCTGTAATTATGAGTAAGGTATTGGGTGAGAGCTTTAGACCGGATATGGTTGCTGGTCATTCTTTAGGTGAATTTTCGGCATTGGTGGCCAATGGGACTTTAAATTTTGAAGACGGATTGAAATTGGTGTCACAACGAGCTTTAGCTATGCAAAAAGCATGTGAACTGCAACCAAGTACTATGGCTGCTGTGTTAGGATTGGATGATGAGATTGTAGAAAAAGTATGTAATGAAACTGAAGGAATTGTTGTGGCTGCTAATTATAATTGTCCTGGGCAGTTAGTGATTTCTGGTGAAGTAGAGGCTGTTAATAAAGCCTGTGAAAGCTTAAAAGAAGCAGGCGCACGGAGAGCTTTGGTTTTACCTGTTGGTGGTGCCTTTCATTCACCTCTTATGGAACCTGCAAGAGAAGAATTGGCTGCAGCAATTGAGAGTGTGATTTTTAACGAACCTTTGTGTCCTATATATCAAAATGTACCAACAATAGCTATAAACAATGCTGCAAAAATTAAGGATAATCTAATGCTCCAATTAACCGCTCCTGTAAAATGGACACAAAGTGTAAAACATATGGTTAAGGATGGTGCTATTCAATTTATTGAGGTTGGTCCAGCAAAGGTTTTGCAAGGATTGGTTAGAAAAATAGAACCTACAGCTGAAACCATGTCAGCGGAAATTCTGTAGTTATTTTTTATAAAAAACGATACCCTATACCATATAACAGATTATTATTTATTTAGTCTGTTTTATTAGTATTAAGGACATTTTTTTCTTATTATTGATTCCCAAATTTTACTAAGCCTGTGTATTCTTTTTGGCTTTAATTTGGATAAGCTTCAATGATAAATATGGGACTACAAAGCCTTTATAAAATTCTTACTAAAAACATTCTTTATACACTATTAATTAAAATAACATTTTTTAGTGTTTTTCTTCTTTTGGGTTTTAGTGGGTATGGGCAAATAGTTAGCATCAATGACCCAGCGCCTGTTGCGGAGGGTGATGCGGGCCCTGCACAGATAGATTTTACCGTTAGCATAGATGCTGCTGATCCAGGTGCGGATATTACGGTTGATTATACGGTAAGTGGCGGAATAGAGAATGGTACTACGGCCACGCTGACTTTTTTGGCAGGGACAGCGACATTAAGCCAAACGGTGAGCGTTACCACAAATGGGGACACTACGGTTGAGGCAGATGAGGCCATTACGGTTACATTGAGTAATCCGAGTGTGAACGCGACCATAAGTGTAGCGGACAATGTGGGGACCAGTAGTTTTACAGATGATGATACATCAACGATTAGTATCGATGACCCAGCGCCTGTTGCGGAGGGTGATGCGGGCCCTGCACAGATAGATTTTAC
>NZ_JBWFBN010000004.1:159779-160038 GCF_056326165.1 Saonia sp. | reverse complement strand
CGACCATAAGTGTAGCGGACAATGTGGGGACCAGTAGTTTTACAGATGATGATACGGCAACGGTTAGCATCAATGATGTAACAGTGGACGAAGATGACGGTACAGCTACTTTTACTGTGACCTTAACTGGAACTGTTCCTAGTATTTTCACTGTGGATTATGATACGGCAGATAATAATGCTACGGCAGGGGCAGATTATACAGCCCAATCTAACTCATTGACTTTTACTGGATTTAATACAGAAAATCACTCTATTGT